>QZLA01000130.1 GCA_004796375.1 Desulfobacteraceae bacterium | reverse complement strand
GATCTGGCCAGTTTCTTGATCTCAGCGTCTGTTAAGCGGACCAGGATGGCCGTGGATACGCCGTCCTCGTCAATACGCATCAATGAGCGGGATTCACTTGATCCCACGTAAATCGTGGAGATACCATCCACTTTCCTGAAATACTGGGCCGCCACGATAGCTGCTGTGCGGCGCCCCCCGGCCATGACCGGAACACCGTAATATTCAAAAAATTTCTTCTGGAAATCCTCGGCATACTTGTCTCCCTTTTCATAAAGCTCCCGGGATATATACCGCAGATCCCTGGCCAGTTCTTCTGCCGCATCTGCAATGGGCCAGTCGATCCTGACATGGAAATGGGTCAGCGCATACCTGACCTTCTTGAGTGTATTCGGCTGAATCAACAAGGCGTAGTCCAGTGGTAGCAGGGATCTTAGAAATGTAAAAAACGCATCTGTTTCAAAGTATTTGACATTCCGGTTGAAATGTTCAAGATCAGGAAAGTAATTATGCTTGAGCAGGTTATCCTTGGTGGTCTTATTGACATCAAAAAACCGGATGTATTTCTTGTCTTTTGCATCCAGCGCACTTTCACTGAATATAATCAAAAAAGAGTTGTGTGCTTTGTACTCGGTGGCCGGAATACGGGCCCGGGGCTTGAGTTCTCGTGTCTCGACAAAGGGATACGGGGTATTCTGCCTTAAGAAATTATTATAGGATCCGATCAATGAAAATCCCAGAACGAACTGATCCAGTTCATCCCGGAGAACCTCGTAATATGATCTGCGTAACGTGGCTTCCCGGCTGAGACATTTTCGATGCGTACAGAGAATCAAGCCCACCTCCTCCTAAGAATCATGTGTTATTCAAGGGCGGTAACGCCCGGTAATTCCTTCCCCTCCATCAGATGTAAGAACGCACCACCTCCGGTGGATATATAACTGACCCGGTCAGAGACGCCGCACTTTTTCGCAGCCAGCCCGGTGTCGCCGCCGCCGACAATGGAAAATGCAGCAGAATCTGCAATGGCCTGGGCCACCTTCATTGTACCGGCCATGAAATTGTCCATCTCAAACACACCCATGGGGCCGTTCCACACAATCGTTCCGGCGTCTGCAATGGCATTGGCAAAATGTTCTGCTGTTTTAGGGCCGATATCCAAAGCCATCCAGTCCTCAGGGATACTTTCCACGTCAACCATCTGAAACCGGGCATCCATGTCAAACCGTTCGGCAGCGACCAGATCCATGGGCAAGAGAAGTTCAACACCCTTTTCGGCCGCCTCTTTTACAATCGCAGCGGCTGTATCCAGCAGGTCGTCCTCAATCATGGACCCTTTGGTGTCAATTCCCCGGCTCTTTAGAAACGTATTGGCCATGGCCCCGCCGATGATCATTTTATCTACCACCCGTAGCATGTTTTCAAGGGCCGCAAGCTTACTGGATACCTTGGCGCCTCCGATAACAGCAACCAGGGGCTTTTTGGGATTCTGAACTGAATCATAATATGAATTCACTTCTTTTTCCAGTAAAAATCCCGCTGCGCTTTCTTTTGCGAATCCGGCAATACGGGTCACGGATGCCTGCTCGCGATGAGATACGGCAAATGCATTGTTGACATAAACATCGCACAATTGAGCAAGTTTTCGGGCAAACCCTTCGTCGTTGGACTTCTCTTCATTGTAAAACCTGAGGTTCTCCAGCAGCAGGATCTGGCCTTCAGCTAATGCGTCAACCCGCGCTTCAACCTCGGGTCCGATACAGTCTTTGACAAACAGGACATTTTGATTGAGCAGATCAGACAACCGTCTGGCTGCAGGCTCAAGACTCAATTTCGGGTCTTTTTTGCCTTTGGGGCGGCCCATATGGGAGGCCAGTATGATTTTTGCCCGCTGCCCGATCAGGTATTTGATCAGCGGCAATGTGGCCACGATCCTGTTATCGTCAGTAATATTCAGGTTATCATCCATGGGAAGGTTGTAGTCCACCCGGACAAATACCTTTCTGGATGCCACATCAATATCTTTTACAGATTTCATTGCATCGCTCCTGAGAAGGCTAAAGTTAAATGATACCGGCAGGCTGTAAAACAGCTACTATTTTTTATTTCGCCTGCGGTGTACCTGCTTTTTCCTTGACCACCGTTCAAAGAAATTAACCATTCCGGCCTGATGCCCCCGGTCAATCAACTCTTCCTCAACTTGGGTGCCATCATCCGTACCCATGGCCCGTTTCAGGCAGGGCGTTTTCACCGGACAGTGATAGAAACACGCCTCCGGGGTTTCACGAAGCCCGGATTCCGTCATGGGAAACACCTGGTTCAAATCTCCGAAACAATCCGGCAGATCCTGTTTATCGTTGTCCATTTTCCTGTCTAAACTCCTGGTTGAACACGGAGATATGTCCCTGTTCGGCAAAACTGTAATGCCCAACGGTGCCGATGATCAAGTGCTCATGCACCATCACTCCTGCGTACCCCAGGGCAAACAGAAGTTTCCGGGTAATCGCCAGGTCACTATCTGAAGGCTGGGGTTCACCTGATGGGTGATTATGGGCAAAAATCATGGCTGCTGCATTATGGCCCAGTGCCCGCTTGATCACCTCGCGCGGATAAACGGCTGAGCTGGTCAAAGACCCTTCAAACAAGGTTTCACTGGCAATGACCCTGTTTTTGGCATTTAAAAATATACCCACAAAATATTCGTGGGCTTTACCGGCAATGACATGATCCAGATAGCGGATCAGGTCCCGGGTATTGGAGACCACATCTGTGGAGATGATCCTCGATTTCAGATAGCGGTCCGCTGCTTCCTTGATCAGTTTGATCCCCAGACTGTTTGCAGGGCCGACGCCCTTGACGGACTCCAGATCTTCGGCGGTTGCCTCCAGGACACCCTGAAAGGTCTTGAATCGTTCCAGCAGCGATTTGGCCGTGTCCTTGCAGTCCCTCCTCGGTGTGTTGAGGGTCAGCAGCAGCTCAACCACCTCATAATCCTGGAACCCCTCCAACCCATTCTGATTAAAACGCTGCCGAAGCCGGCTCCGGTGTCCCTCCCCCTTATGGGGTGTCCTGGTCTCCTGGCTCCTCATCTTGGGGGCTGTCACTCCATGAGTCATCTTCACCTGAGTCTTCACCGCCGATATCATCGCCCGGGCGGTCATCAAATGCTGAGGCCGGGCCGCCATCCAATTCAGGATCTTCCAGATCTTCATCGTTATCGTTTTCCGGGAGGCGTGCAATGCCGATCAGCTGCTCCTGCTTGGAAAGATTGATCAGTTTCACCCCCTGGGTATTTCTTGAAATCACCGAGATCCCGCCGATGGCAATCCGGATCAGTGTGCCCTTGTCAGTGACCATCATCAGTTCATCATTGTCACTGACCAGAAGCAGGGAGACCATCTTGCCGTTTCTCTGTGACGTCTTGATGGAAAATACCCCTTTTCCGCCACGGGTCTGCGTCCGGTATTCATCAATCTGGGTTCGTTTTCCATATCCGTTTTCAGTGACCGTCAAAAGGGTACTGCCCTGGTCCAGGCACTCCATGCCCACGACCACCCCGGTATCGATACGCATCCCCCGGACACCCATGGATCCCCGGGCAGTGGGTCGCACCTCCCCTTCTTTGAAACGGATCACCTTGCCGCCGTCTGATCCGAGGAAAATGTCCATGTTGCCGTCCGTGATCCGGGCGGAGATCAACTCATCCCCATCGGCCAGCTTCACGGCGATCAAACCACCGGACCGCGGTCTTGAGTATGCCATCAGATCCGTTTTCTTGACCCGGCCCAGCTTGGTGCACATCATGATATACCGGTCGTCCACAAACTCGGGCACGGCCAGGACCGTAGCCAGCTGCTCACCCTCGTCAAAGCTGAGCAGGTTCACGATGGCTTTGCCCAGACTGGATCGTCCGGCAAGGGGAAGCTCATAAACCTTGCTCTGGTATACCTTTCCGAAATTGGTAAAAAACAGGAAGGTATGGTGGGTTGAGGCCACAAAAAGGTGCTCTACAAAATCATCCTCTTTGGTTCCCATGGCGGTTTTCCCTTTACCGCCACGGTGCTGGCTCGTATACAGGCTGACCGGGTTGCGTTTGATATACCCGCTCCGTGTAATGGTCACGACCATATCTTCTTCAGCGATCAGGTCTTCGATATTGATATCCCCGGTGTCTTCCACAATCAGCGTCCGTCTTGAATCGCCAAACTCATCGCCAAGCTCTTCGAGCTCTTCCTTGACAATGGACTTGACCACGTCATCACTGGACAGGATCTCTTCGTACCAGGCAATATCCTTTAACAGGGCCTCATACTCCTCATTAATCTTTTCCTGTTCAAGGCCGGTCAGTTTCTGGAGTCTCATGTCCAGGATTGCCTGGGCCTGGACCTCACTGAGGTCGAACCTGTTCATCAGCCCCTGCTTGGCCTCGTTGGGTGTTTTGGACGCGCGGATCAGCGCCACGACCTCATCCAGGTTATCCAGGGCAATTCTCAACCCCTCCAGGATATGGGCCCGTTCCCTGGCTTTTTTCAGGTCAAACTCCGTCCGCCGGATAATCACTGTCTTTCGATGATCGATAAAGTGGCCTAAGACCTCTTTTAAGGAGAGCAGCTCCGGGCGGTTATTCACAACGGCCAGGAAAATAATACCAAAACTGGTCTGCAGATTGGTATGCTTGTAAAGCTGGTTGATCACCACTTCAGCCATCTGATCTTTTTTCAGGCCCACGGCAATCCGCATGCCGTCACGGTCAGACTCGTCCCGGACAAAGGACGCCCCGGTGATGGTCTTGTGACGGATCAGTTCAGCGATCTTTTCCACCAGCCTGGCCTTATTGACCTGGTAGGGCAGTTCGGTAACAACAATGGTTTCCTGTTTGGTCTTCTTGTTTTCCTCAACCTCAACCTTGGCCCGGAGGGTGATGATCCCCCGGCCGGTGTTATAGGCGTCATAGATCCCTTTTTTACCGTATATCTGGCCATAGGTGGGAAAATCGGGTCCCGGGATATGGGTCATCAATTCAGAAATAGTGATATCGGGATCATCGATCAGCGCCTTGAGTCCGTTGATGATTTCAGACAGGTTGTGGGGCGGGATATTGGTGGTCATCCCAACGGCAATTCCCGAGGAACCGTTTACCAGGAGGGCCGGCAGCTTGGTTGGAAGAACAGAGGGCTCTTCAAGGGTTTCATCATAGTTGGGGATAAAATCGATGGTTTCCTTTTCAAGATCGGCCAGCATCTGGTGGGCCACTTTTTTCATGCGGACCTCGGTATACCTCATGGCCGCAGCAGAGTCTCCGTCTATAGACCCGAAGTTTCCCTGCCCGTCCACCAGGGGGTACCTGAGGGAAAAATCCTGAGCCATCCGCACAATGGTATCATAAATCGCCTGATCACCGTGGGGATGGTACTTACCCATAACATCCCCCACAATACGGGCGGATTTTTTATAGGGTTTATTCCAGTCATTCCGCACCTGCTGCATGGCATATAAAGAGCGGCGGTGAACCGGTTTGAGACCGTCCCTTACGTCAGGCAGTGCCCTGCCGATAATCACACTCATGGCATATTCGAGATAGGATTGCTTCATCTCCTTCTCGATACTGGTTACATTAAATTCTTTCCCGGTTATCAATGGCTTTACTCCAAATCATTCATTCCGTTTTTTCCAGCCTTCTCAGGCTCAATCATCGATTGAAAACTTGTAAAATATATATCTGCCAGCGTCAGGAACAACGTGGCAATCAGCGGTCCGTAAATAATACCCAGAAGGCCATAAACCTTGAGGCCGCCGATAATGGCAAAAAATACGATCAAGGGGTGCATACGCACCCGGTCCCCGACCACTTTGGGTTTGAACATATATTCAACCCCCCAGGAGACAATAGCATAAAACACGATCACGACAATGGCCGCAGTAATCCGGCTGGTGAGCAGTAAAATCACTGCGGTCGGGATCAGTACAAACCCGATCCCTACAATGGGGAGAAAGGCCAGAAATCCCATGATAACGGCCCAGAGGAACGGGGACTGGAATCCGAGGCTTAAAAAAAGCACGCCTCCGGCCGATCCCTGGATCAACCCGCCCAGACCGTTTCCGATCAAAATCGCACCGGCCATGTCCATAAATTTATCAAACAGCTTTTTGTCATGCTCATCCGGCAGCGGGGACAGGTCGTACAGGTAATGGAGAAACTGCTCTCCGTCAATGAGCATATAGAACACCACAATCAGCATCAGGCAGAAATAGAGTATCAGGTTGAATACGTTGGAGGTGATGAACCGGGCCTGCTCGAACAGGGAGAGCCCGACCAGTTTACCCAGGTCGGATATGGGCTTGGCCAGATCATCCCATGACAGGAGCGTCTCAAAACCCGCCGTGCTCAACAGCAGGTTCAGTTTTTCCAGGGCGCGCGTGTCCTCCAGAAGGTGTTTGAGCTGCTGGGAGATAAAGGCATCCTTGGCCATCACATACAGGTCAAACGCCTCCTTGGACAGGATCGTGACAAACAGCACCACCGGAACAAAAACAGCAACAAAAATCACGGCACATGTTAATACAGATGCCAGGACAGGTTTAAGCTTTCTTGAAAAGAAACGGAACAGCGGTCCGAAAATTCCTGTGGCAACGATCCCGAGAATAATGGTGGCAAAAAAAGGGGCCACCACTTTGCCCACGAGAATCAAGGAAATACAAAACAATACCAGGAAAAATAAAAAGACCGATCGTTGTGAAATATTCTGATCCAAATTGTCACCGTTGCTGAAACTTTGCTCTTTGGAAAAAACACCAGAGCGACAAGAAGAAAATCCGTAAAGCTGCGTAAAGCCCCTGAAACACTCCAGAGGCTTTACACAAGAAGAATACAAAAAAAGGCGACTTGAATTGTCTTAGCTGCTGACAAATCCTAATGCAGCAAGAAAAAGAAGTATCTCGTAAATGATGACCGGAACCCAGCTGCCGTCAAAAAAGTGAAAAACAATTCCTCCGCCGATAATCGCCGGAACAGCCGTGTAGATCAGTATACCTAATTTCCTTGGGATATCCATAATAAAACCACCTCGTTACGCCATTTTTCAAGTTAATTCCGAACATCTATAAATATTCAGTTTTATTATCATTTTCAGATGTTCAAGTAAAGATAAAACTTACCG
>QZLA01000395.1 GCA_004796375.1 Desulfobacteraceae bacterium | reverse complement strand
CTGGCAAATTGGGTATAGTTCATTGTTATTCCTTAGTTGTTATAATTCAAAGATGGCTTCCACTTCAATATCCGCACCGAGCGGCAGGGCTGCGACCTGGAATGCGGACCGGGCCGGAAACGGTTCATTGAAATACTGGGCATATACCGCGTTCACAGCCGCAAAATTACCAATATCGGACAGGAATATGGTGGTTTTCACGGCATTGTCAAGGGAGGTACCGGCCGCTTTGGCAATGGCGGAAAGATTTTTAAAAACGATGTGGGCATGGTCCTCTACATCGGTCTCTGGGATTTTACCTGTGGCCGGATCAATGGGCAGCTGACCCGAAGTGAAGAGCAGGCTGCCGGTGATCACGGCCTGAGAATAGGGGCCGATGGCGGCCGGTGCGTTATCGGTTGATATGATCTGTTTGGTCATGGGGACTCCTTTATAATTTCAAGATTTGTGATGCCGTGTCTTTGATAATGTTCAGGATCAAGTCACAGTCGTCAAGGTCAAAGGTCAGGGGGATGCGCATATCGCACATCACGGCCAGGATCCGGTCGGTGTTGGGCAGCACGGGCAGGTCCTTGAAGTACTGCCAGGAACCGTAGGCTGAGGTAAAGCCAATGGGTTCAGTGCTGCCGAACCATTTGAGTTCCACCCCCCGGTCAAGGCAGGTTGTTAGGAACGCCTGGATGATTTCCGGGGGCTGGTCCGTGAGGGAGAACTGGATGGAACTGCCCACGTACTTCTCTTTGGGGTTCCGTTCCGGCACAAAGATCCCCGGGATTTTCCCAAGACCCTTTGCCAGGAAGTCATACCGCTGGTTCCAGCGGCGGCACTGGTCATCCAAACGGCGCAATTGGGGTCTGAGGATGGCAGCCCTGAGGTTGTCCATCCGGGAGGAGTAGTTGGGGACCGCCATTTTTATTTTTTCAAATACTGCCATGGGCGGCCGGGCCGTATGGCGTTCGTACAGCATGTAGGAGCCTGAGTAGATAATGGCCCGGGCCATGAGTTCATCGTCGTCCGTGACCAGCAGGCCGCCTTCCCCGGAATTCATATGCTTGTATGTCTGGGTGGAATAGCACCCGGCAATACCGAAGCTCCCGGATTTTTGTCCATCCCAGGCGGCGCCCATGGTATGGGCACAGTCTTCGATCAGGGTGATATCATGAGCTGTGCAGATTTCCATGATGCGGTCCATATCGGTGATATGGCCCCGCATGTGGGACAGCAGCAGCCATTGGGCGCCTTTGGCCTTGGCGTCAAGGTCATCCAGATCAATGGTGTAGTCCTCCACAATCTCCACCAGTTCTATTCTCGCGCCGCAGTTCTGGATGGCGCCGGGTACCGGGGCCAGGGTATAGGCATTGCACAGCACCTTGTCTCCCGGGGCCACACCGGCGGCTTTGAGGGCAATGTACATGGCCGATCCGCAGGAGGCGCAGGACAGGCAGTATTTTTTACCCATGTAGGCGGCAAACTCCTCTTCCAGGAGCGCGGCTTCCCCTGTCTCGCCAGGGGCAGTGTTGTACCGGTGCAGTTTTCCGGATTTCAGGATCTCAAGAGCCTTTGCAATGCCTGTCTCTTCAATAGGCTCCTGCAGGGTGAATGGTTTGTTAAAAACAGCCGTCATGGGGTTCACCTTAGTATTTGGCCTGATCATAGACGTCAAAATCCCATTCCTGTTCTGGAAAATATTTGCGCAGCCGCCAGTCGCAGGCCCGGGCGTGCCCCTCCATGCCCTCCACCCGGGACAGGCGAGAGGCTGCCCCGCTTACAGTCAGGTTGGCGTCCTTTGAAATTTTCTGGTAGGTGTAGATTTTCAGGAACTTATGCACGTTGAGCCCGCCGGAATAGTACCCGGCCTTTTTGGTAGGCAGGATATGGTTGGTGCCGGAACATTTATCGCCATGGGGCACGGTACTGCCTTCTCCCAGGAAAAGGGATCCATAGGATTTGAGATTCGTTACCCACCAGTCCAGATCTTCTGCCATGACCTGGACATGTTCGGCTGCATACTGGTCATTGATCCGGCACAGTTCCTCACGGTCCTTGCACAGGATAATTTCACCGTAATCCTCCCATGAGGCGGCCGGCACCTCAGGGTCCGGCATGTCGGCAATGATTTTGGGCATCACCTCCAGTACTTTATCCGCAAGCTCCCTGGAATCGGTATAAAGCCATACCGGGGAATCATATCCGTGCTCAGCCTGTGAGACCAGGTCAATGGCCACGGTCATGTAATCCGCGGTTTTATCGGCAATGATGGCGGATTCCGTGGGACCTGCGAACACATCAATGGTGCATTTACCGGCAGAGGCCAGGATGCTTTTGGCTTCCGCCACATAGGCGTTGCCCGGGCCTGCCAATATATTGGCGGGCTTGCCGGTAAACAGGCCAAAGGCCATGGTGGCAATGGCCTGCACACCTCCCATCTCGATGATGATGTCTGCGCCGGCCACATCCAGGGCATACACCACGGCCGGCGCAATGGCATCCCCCCTTGGCGGGGAACAGGCAATGACCGTCTCAACGCCTGCGGCCTTGGCCGTTGCCACGCTCATGAGAGCGGAACAGGCATGGGCAAACCGCCCGCCCGGGATATAACAGCCGGCCACATCCATGGGGATGATCCGCTGTCCCAGACGCACGCCGTCCAGGGGTGTGGTTTCAAACTCATTGATGCTTTTTCGCTGGGCCTTTGCAAACCCGTAGACCTGATCGTAGGCATAGCGGATATCGGCCTTGACCTGTTCCGGGACCTGGTCAATCAGGGCCTGCTTTTTGTCATCACTCAGGATGAAATCTCCCTCCCAGTTATCAAACTTTTTGGCCAACTCAATGACAGCATGTTCACCGCGTTCCTCAATGTCGGCCAGGATCTCATTGACCCGGCCCCGGATATTGTCTGAATTGGATTCTGCAGTTTTGCTCGCTTGTTTAATATATTCCATTCTTTAATGTCTCCACCATCTGTTGAGTCTAATAGGGTTCAAATCCGTTTTATCTGTAAAGGGCATCAAGCAGCACCTGCTGCCGTGTGTGCCGCTTTTTCACTTTGCCGCTTTTTGATCCATTCCCGGTATTGGGCGATGGAGGCGGCAGACAGTCCGCAGTCTGCCAGTACTTGGGTGACATGGGCCACGCTGCGGCGGGATTCTTCAATATCCAGGGTATGGTTGGCCACCCCGGCAAGTCCGGATGCCGGCGGCACAATGGATGTGACCACGTTGGCGCCCGCATCCAGGCGGTCCTTTAACCCGCCAAGCCCGTCTACATCCAGCGAGGCCGGGATCAGCCGGTCCGGCATAGCCAGCCGCATCACGGCGATCACCTTCTGCTCCAGCATCCGGGAGGCTGCCTCGGGCACTTTTCTAATGGCTTGCTTGGCCATGGGGGTGCCGGCCTGGGGGACAAAGGTCATCACCCGCACCTGGTCATACCCGTGATCACGCATGGCCATTATAGAATCTGTCAGATCATCCAGGGTTTCTCCAACCCCTGTGAGCAGACCCTCTTCCACCAGCATCCCTTCCTGTGCGGCAGTGGTTTTGGATGCCATACGACGGTCGTAATCCTGACCGCTCCGAAGTGAGGCATACAACCCACGATTATGGGTTTCCTGATAACAGGCCAGCCATTGGGCACCTTCTTCACAAAGCGCTTGAACGACCCGGTCGGGAACCACGCCCGGAGAAATCATTATGGGCAGGCCGGTCTCTCGTTTAACTGCCCGGACCAGTTTGATCAGCGGGCGAAACCCTGTTTGAAAAAATTCAGGATCTTCTCCCATGGTAAGATCGATGAGGTGCACACCTGATCGAACCATCTGTTTTGCCGATGTTATAATTTCCGGCAGGGTCTTCCGGTATCGTGCAAGTCCGGTATTGCCCCGACGGTAGTGACAGAACCCGCAGTTGTTCCGGCAGTGGGTTGAAAAATAGAGAAATCCGTACAGGAATACCGATTCTCCGAAAACAGCCTGTCTTGCCTGGCGTGCCGCAGCAAACAGATCGGACGGGTCTGAGAGGGAGAGAAGGCCTTTGATATCTTCACGGCAGAGAGGTTGTCCCTGTTGTACCTTTATTAGAAGTTGTGCCGTCATTGTATGCCTCCGCTGTCAATATTGAATGAATCGACGCATTTTGCATGATGTGTGCCAGAAAAGGAACAGGGAATTTACAGGGGGTGGAAAGGTTTATATTCAGGGGCTGAGTCCGTTTTTCGTCTCGTCTCATGGTTTGTCCGGGGTGTGAATTTTATTAAATTATTGAAAATTTCTCAATCCGGATGACCCTGCAGAGTTACCCCGGATTCTGCAGCAGGTACCTTCTGCCCCTATAGATCCATGCTAAAGGCAGACGGGCTTTCATGGTATATATTTTGAATATTGCGGTTTTATGTTAATATTCCAACCCATCATGGCATCATTGATAACCATACCATCAAGACCGGTCGTTTTT
>QZLA01000210.1 GCA_004796375.1 Desulfobacteraceae bacterium | reverse complement strand
CTTTTTGAGATCCTTCTGCTCGGTTTTGATCTTGATCTCTTCGAGTTTTGCCAATTGTCTGAGCCGGATTTCAAGTATGGCAGTGGCCTGGATATCACTCAGGTTAAAGGTGCTGATCAGATCCTTTTTCGGATGATCGGAACTTCTGATGATGCGGATTACCTCATCCAGGTTGAGATATGCCACCAATAACCCTTCGAGGATATGCAGCCGGTCACGTATTTTGCCGAGTCTGAACTCAAGCTTACGGGTAACAATTCCGATTCTGAACGTCAGCCACTCGGATAGCAGGGCTTGGAGTGGTTTGACCTGGGGCCGTCCGTCAATACCGATCATGTTCATGTTGACGGTGTAGGATTTCTCAAGGTCAGTGGTGGCGAACAGGTGATCGATCAGGGTTTCTTTGTCCACCCGGTTGGATCTGGGAATAATGACCAGCCGTGTGGGATCTTCATGGTCTGATTCATCCCGGACATCGCTCACCATGGGCAGTTTTTTGGCACTGATCTGGGTGGCAATCTGTTCATAGATCTTTTCACAGGAGGCGTGAAAGGGCAGGGCGGTGATAATGATATCCCCGTCCTCAATGATATATTTTGCCCTGAGTTTGATTTTGCCTTTTCCGGTAAGGTACATCTCCCGGATCTCTTCTGTCGGGGTGATGATCTCGGCTTCAGTGGGGAAGTCGGGTCCCTTGATGCACTTGATGATATCATCAAGCCCGGTGTCAGGTTCATCAAGGATCAGACAAAGGGCCTTGGCCACCTCCCTGAGGTTATGGGGAAGCATGTTGGTGGCCATACCGACGGCAATCCCGGTGGTGCCGTTCAACAGCAGGTTGGGCAGCCTGGCCGGCAGAAGCTCAGGTTCTTCAAGGGTGCCGTCAAAATTGGGTATCCAATTGACGGTCCCCTGGGTGAGTTCATCAAGAAAGATATCGGCATATCGTGCCAGCCTGGATTCTGTGTACCGCATGGCGGCAAAGGATTTGGGGTCATTGGGGTCCCCCCAGTTGCCCTGTCCCTCGATCAGGGGATATCGCTGTGAAAAGGGCTGGGCAAGCAGCACCATGGCCTCATAACAGGCTGTATCGCCATGGGGATGAAACTTACCCAGCACATCCCCGACCGTTCTGGCGGATTTTTTGAATTTGGCGGTGGAAGACAGTCCCAGCTGACTCATGGAATACAGGATTCGCCGCTGGACCGGCTTAAGGCCGTCACCGATATGGGGGAGTGCACGGTCAAGGATCACGTACATGGAATAGTTCAGGTATGCCTTCTGGGTAAACTCCTGGAACGGGATTTTTTCGTATTCATCAAAAGCGGTGAGTGTCTGTTCTTCCATTTAGTTGATCTCTTTTATGTTGCCTTGGGTTTCAATCCATTCACGCCGGTCTTTGGCTCTTTTTTTCCCCAGCAGCATGTCCATAACCTCCAGGACATCATCCATGGGGCTTGGCGGCAGGGTATGGGCTTCCGGTTCACCATTGTTTAACGGTCCGGGGGGCAAAAACTCAGATTCCGGAATAACGAGCTGTACCAGGCGCCGGGTGTCCGGGGCCAGGGTGGTTTCACGGAGCTGTGACGGGTTCATCTCACCCAGGCCCTTAAACCGCTGGATGCTGACCATACTTTTCTTTTTCCGACGTTTGATCCGCTTTTCAATACTTTCCCGTTCCGCATCATCCAGTGCATAAAACACCTCTTTGCCGAAATCGATGCGGTACAAAGGCGGCATGGCAATAAAAATGTGCCCGCTTTTGACCAAACTGGGGAAATGTTTTAAAAACAGGGCACACAGTAATGTGGCAATATGAAGGCCGTCAGAGTCGGCATCGGCCAGGATACAGATCTTGTTGTACCTGAGTTTGGACAGGTCGTCACTCTTGGGATCAATACCCAGTACCTGTGAAATATCATGGATCTCCTTGGACTGCATGATGCTGGAAGAATCCAGATCCCAGGTGTTAAGGATTTTACCCCGAAGCGGCATGATGGCCTGGTATCGCCGGTCCCTGGCCTGCTTGGCTGAACCGCCTGCTGAATCCCCCTCGACAAAGAAGATTTCACGTTTGGAATGGTCGGCACTGGTACAGTCCGACAGTTTGGCCGGCAGGGCAATCCCGTTGGAGGGTTTTTTCTTGGGGACCTGTTTTGATTTTTTAATCCTGTTTTTTGCATTCTCAAGTGCCAGGTGCGCCAGCTTTTCACCTTCCTCGGTATTCTGGTTGAGCCACAGGCTGAACGCATCCCTGACCCTGAGGTTGACCAGGTTGGCACAGTGTCTTGAGGACAGCCGCTCCTTGGTCTGCCCTGAAAACTGGGCATCGGATAACTTGATGGACAGAATATAGCCGACCGTGTCCCACAGGTCTTCCGGTGCCAGATACACCCCCTTGGGCATGATATTCCGAAACTTGCAAAACTCTTTGACCGATTCCAGAAGACCGGAACGGAACCCGTTGACATGGGTGCCCCCGAGTCGGGTGGGAATGAGATTAACATAGGAGTCGTTGATCAGGCCGGCCTTCTCCTCTGACCAGTTGACGGCAAAGGCAATCTGTATTTCATCAGACTGGATGTCATCGGTAAACGGTTCGGTAAAGACAGCAGGGACGCTGTTAAAGGATTCAATGAGGTAGTCGTCCAACCCGTGTTCATATACCCAGGAGTGCTTTTCTCCGGTGATATGGTTTTCAAACTCAGTGATCAGACCCTGGCACAGGACCGATTTGGACTTGAGTGCGATCTTGATGGCCTCTTCAGAAAAGGTGGGATGGTCGAAGTATGACGGATCCGGATAAAAGGTCAGGGAGGTGCCGGTGTAATTTGAATCCATGGTTTCAACCACTTCAAGCTCGCTACTCTTGATCCCGTTGGCAAAACTGATCCTGTATTTTGTTTTATCCCGGTAGATTTCAATGTCGAGACGGGAGGACAGGGCATTGACGACTGATACGCCGACACCGTGCAGGCCGCCGGAGTACTGGTAATCCTTGTTGGAGAATTTGGCCCCGGCATGAAGTTTTGACATGATCAGTTCAACGCCGGATATGCCCTCCTGCGGATGAATATCCACAGGCATACCGCGGCCGTTGTCCGTCACCCGTATGGCGTTTTCAGAGATCAGTTCGACCCGGATCAGGGTGGCATGGCCGGCAATGGCCTCGTCTACACTATTATCAAGAACCTCAAATGCAAGGTGGTCAGGACTTGCAGTATCGGTGTACATGCCCGGGCGCTTTCTGACAGGATCCAGTCCCTTGAGGACCTCAATGGATTCTGAGGTATAGTCGCTGCCCCGGGTGGATGAGGGCTGTGAATGTTCAAATAATTTCATCGGCTTAATGTATTGGGCGCATCATGGTGTTGCGCAATAAAGTATTATTAACTATAGTGGCTAAAGTAGCCCTATATCATTTTTAAAATAAAATGTAAAAACAAGGTAAAAGTAATTTTAGATGGACAGCAGCCCTGCGGAATTGAATGCCGGTACTTTTGAACAGGACTGG
Source organism: Desulfobacteraceae bacterium (assembly GCA_004796375.1). Taxonomy (GTDB): domain Bacteria; phylum Desulfobacterota; class Desulfobacteria; order Desulfobacterales; family Desulfobacteraceae; genus MADRE2. The sequence continues at coordinate 4,180 of QZLA01000210.1, read as the reverse complement.
GAACAGGCTGACACCCCCCTGAAGGAAGCATTTCTCGAACGGGCTGCGGATCTGCCCCCTTCCGAAGGGATCCTGATCGTCCTGGCTGGTCTGAACTATCATCACTACTCCATCCGCAACCTTGCCCGTGAATCTTTGAACCAGCTCAAAGAGCGCCTGGCTGAAATGCTTGAGGATTCCGATGCCACCAATTTTCTGGATGCACTCAAGGAATCGGTGCTGTTTGCCAGCAAGATCTATTCAGAAATCAATATGGATGCTGCGTTGGGGGATCTGAGTTTTTATTTTAAAACCCTTCTTGAAGCCGGGGGCCAGGGGCCTTTATTTGCGTTTAAACTCCTCTACAAAGGTGATCTGTCCACGGTTGTTCTGAAAAAAATTATCACCATGGTGCCGGATGCAGGCAAGCTTGCTTTTGTGGACCAGTACATCCAGACCAAACCGTCCATCCGGATCAAATACGGCTTTGAATTCAAGAATATCCTGCGGTCCGTCAAGGCCAGGAAAGCAGTGGTGTCGTTTTATGCCTATCTGTTTGACATGAAACGAGATGCAGACCCCTTTCTCCATAATTTAAATGCGTCTTTAAGGGATCCTGAGGTGCTGATCGCCAATGAACTCATATCCCGGCAGCCGCTGCTCCGCATAAAATCGATAAAAGCCCTGTCCATGCTGTCCGCCAGGGTGGACAGCAAGATACTGATCCAGATTTTGAACCATGAACCCGAAGCCTCTGTCAGGATAGCGGTCTACAATATCATCGAGGATGCCTCCCAAGGCGCATACCAGGACCTTCAAAACATACTCACTCAGAGTGTCTACAGCCGGGAGCGGCATGAGGCCCTGTGTGCGTTCAGGGCCCTGGTGGTATCTGCCGCCGATCCGCTGCACCTGATCATACAGAATATCAGAAAAAACAGATCCGAACTGCTGCCCGACATTATCCGGGAGATCTCCACACTTTCACGGATCTCCTTCTTCTTCATCCAGGATATGGCCAATCACAAAGAGCAGTATCTCTATCACCACTTTGACATTAACATGGGATGCATCCTTGGCATCATAAAAAAACGTCCGGAGCGGATCGTCCGCATTTTCAAAAACTATGATGATAATTCAAAAGATTCCCTGAGAATGGAAATCATGGATTTCATTGAAAAAACCAAGGAGTTGTTATCCAGGGAAAAACAGGATATTGAAACGGAGTTTGAACAGTTCATCCAGGCCGGCCACCTGAAAAGGAACGCCAAACCCCCATCAAAGTTCAATCTGAAAAAGGTGTTCAGTAAAAAAACGCGCCAGGAACTTGTGTTTGACCAGGAGATTCTGGATAGACAGGATCTTTCCGGCCAGGAGTTTTACTCAGACCCGGTCTATTTTAACCAGCGTTTGATCCGGCGGTCCAACCTGTCTTCCACGCGGTTTTACAACGCCTATTTCAGAGAGACGCTTTTTGTCAATGTCGACCTTAAAGATGCCCGGTTTTCTTCGGTTTGTTTTGATTCGGCAGTTTTTATCAATGTCAAGGCCCAGGGAGCGGTTTTCGAGGACTGCAGCTTTCAGAATGCCAAGATTCACAATTGTAATTTTGACAATGCATATCTCATAGATGCCTGCTTTGCCGCATCAACCCTTTCCAAAACCTCGTTTATCAATACCGATTTTTCCTTTGCCGTGTTTTCACATGCGCGGATCTCTGCCGTATCTTTTGTCAACTCCAACCTGAACCAGGCCGATTTCACCGGTGTCAAGGCACGGTTCTGCCGGTTCCCCTCATCATCTGACGATATTTATCGGTCCGATTACATCGATTATAACTCCCGCCGGTTCCAGATGGAGATCACAGACCTGCCTGAGCTGAATCCTGACCTGGCCGAAGAGATCAATATGCTGATCTTTATGGAGTTTATCCATTACGGCGAGCAGAAATTCCTGAAGCAGAACAAGCTGAGCCTTTTGACCTGTTTTGATATTTTTAAACCCAAACAGGCAGATCTCTTTGAAATCATGCCCCTGCTGATCCACGAAAATATCGATTTCCCGGGATCCGGCAGGATCGATCCCCGTACACCCAACGGTATCACCCAGTATTTGCCCTCCATTGAAACCCAGAAACGTGCGGCCCGCTACCTGGGAAAGGATGCCATCATCGTCAGAAGAAACATCCAAAGTTTCATAGAGGGCATGTTTACCATCGGCAGCACCGGTTCACTTGCCCAGACCATCAATTCCGACATCGATTACTGGATCTGTATCTATGAGGAGAGTTTTACCCCCACTGAGATCAAACTGCTTGAAAAAAAACTGCTGCTGCTCGAGGCCTACGCTCAAAATGAGTTCAATACCAAGGTCACCTTTTTTATCGTTGACATTGTCAAGGCCAAACTGAACGATTTTGGCGGATCAACCATTGAAAGCTCAGGGTCTGCACAGTCCAGGATTCTCAAGGAGGAGTTCTACCGGACCATGATCTACGTGGCCGGGAAAATCCCTTTGTGGTCTGTTCTTCCCAACTCCATCAGCGTGAACTACTATGACAAGATCCTGAAGAAAATTTCCGCAGAAAAGCGGACCCCCAGGTATATCGATCTCGGGGATATTCATGCCATCTCCTCAAAAGAATACTTTGGTGCCTCCATCTGGCAGATGTTCAAGTGGCTGCAGAGCCCGTTTAAGTCGGTCCTGAAAATGGCCCTGCTCGAGAAGTATCTGTATGAGTACGGAACCCGGCCGCTTCTGTGCAACCAGTACAAGGATGAGTGGATGAATTCGGGCGCCCATTTACGCCTGGCACAAAATGATTCCTACATTATCCTGCTGGAAAACCTGTTGGACTATTTTGCAAGTACCGCAGACCTGATCTCCAAAAACGTCATCCTGACCTGTTTTTTTCTCAAGCTCGGCATTTCAAAAGATGCCGATATTGAGAATACAGTGTTCGGCCTGCGGAAAATACTGCTCAGGCGGTGTATGGAGAAATGGAACTGGGATAAACAGAAAATTTTTGAGATCGGGAGTTTCAAACAATGGGAATACCGGAATATTGCACGACTCTCCTCCACCATCAAACAGTACATGGTTAAAAAATACAAAACAGTCAACCAGACCATTGATCGGCAGTCCCAGGAGTCCTCATCTATCTCGCCTGAAGATAAAACCATCCTGAGCCGCAAGATCTTTATCGAGTTTTCAAAGCAGCCTGGAAAGGTGGGTAAAGAGTTGCTGGTGACCCGGTCTGATTCATATTTTCAGGGGCTGTATCTCAACTATGTTCCCCAGACATCAGATCCGGGGTATTGGGAGCTTAAGAACCGGTCGACCCGGGGCAAGGAGGAGTTTTTGATCCAGGCCATGACCATTGAGGAGATCGGCGCCTGGCTCATCAATAACAAGCTGTTCTCCAAAACTTCCATGGTGAATATGGCCCCCAATGCCACCTATGTGACGTTCAATGATATCAAAAAACTCTACCTGGCCCTGTATGATTTTTTCTATCCCGTGATCAGCGAGGATAAAAGTTTTGATGTGCTGCTCAAGCCCAAGGTGATCCAGCACATGTTCATATCCGTGAATTTCTATTCCGAACAATCTGAAGACAAGGTTAAACATTATACCGCCATCACCTATAATTCCTGGGGGGAGATGTTCTGTTTCACCGGGGGCAAAAAGGAGGGCTTTGAATCCATCGATGCGTTCAAGGCCGACCTGCAGCAGCGCATCGGCGTAAACAGGCTGCCTAAAAACTCACAGTACTACTTTTCAAAACGGTTTATCCGGTCGTGAACCCGGTATGATGCGGGTACCGTTTTTACGGATGTTTCATCTGCTCGATGGCCGTGGCCACAACCTCTTCAGGATCATCTAAAACATGAAAAATATCGAGATTTTCAGGCGAAATCATCTTGTCGGCAATCAGCCGCTCTTTGATCCAGTCTAAAAGCCCGCCCCAGAAATCGGTGCCCACCAGGATGACCGGGAAGGGTTTGATTCGATTGGTCTGGATCAGGGTGAGGGCTTCAAAGAGTTCATCCATAGTGCCGAAACCGCCTGGGATGGCGATGTAGGCCTGGGCGTACTTGATGAACATCACCTTCCTGACAAAGAAGTAATTGAATTCAATCTGGGTGGTGGCATAGGGGTTGGGCACCTGTACAAAGGGCAGGGTGATGTTGAGTCCGAT
>QZLA01000012.1 GCA_004796375.1 Desulfobacteraceae bacterium | reverse complement strand
TGCCGTTGCAGGCATATATGTTGTATGCTTCCCTGTAATTCACCGTGATCCAGAATGCATAGAGTTTGGCTGCGGCATAGGGGCTCCGGGGGTAGAATGGTGTGGTTTCGGTCTGGGGTGTTTCCACCACTTTGCCGTACAGTTCTGACGTGGAGGCCTGGTAGAACCGGGTTTTCTCTTCAAGGCCCAACAGGCGGATGCCCTCCAGAAGGCGCAGGGTGCCTAGGGCATCGGTGTCGGCCGTGTACTCCGGGGATTCAAATGAAACAGCCACATGGCTCTGGGCTGCCAGGTTGTAAACTTCATCCGGCTGTGTCTGCTGCAGGATCCGGATCAGGTTGGTGGAGTCGGTCAGGTCTCCGTAGTGCAGGATCAGTTTTCTGTCCTTTTCATGGGGATCCTGGTACAGGTGATCGATCCGGTCGGTGTTGAACAAAGAGGCCCGGCGTTTGATGCCATGGACTTCATACCCTTTTTTGAGCAGGAGTTCAGCCAGATAGGCACCGTCCTGCCCGGTGATTCCAGTGATGAGTGCGGTTTTGCTCATGGTTCTCCTTTATTTGGTGTATCTATTTCAAAGCAGTTTTAATTTGATCTACAAAGGTTTGAATGTCCCCTAAACTGGATAGAATATTTTTACAGATAATGTCTGCATCTATGGTGTCATAGTCATGGGCCAGGAAGTTGCGGAAGCCTGCAATCCGGGCAAATGAATATGCAAAATCCGGGTCAAGTATTTTATTGTCTCCCAGGATATCGAAGGCTTCAGAGTAGGATTGCGGGGGTCTTAATCCCTTCTTTTTTATCGTCATCTCGGCAAGAACAATACAGGTATCGGCCAGAAGGTACATATAGTGAAGCAGGGCGCCCCGGTAAATTGGATCTGTTGTGAATTTTGCCTCGCAGTCATCCCGGATATCTTCTATGATCTTTATATATTCAAGGATGCGACCTGTTTTCTGCTTGATTCTTTCCACTTAAATATCCATTGCCATTTTACGTTGTGTTTTGAAGTCTATGGCCTTATGAAGCGCTCGTTGCTCATAATCCTCCCTTAATGGTGTAGCGGTGTCAAGGATGAGGACGCCTGTTGATATGATCCGGTCCAGCAGGATGATGTTCGAACAATGATTCAGGATAACAACATCAATCTTATTTTGTTTTAAAGCTTTACTCAACTGGACATAAATATCTGTTTTCAAAACGAACGCACGGCTCTTGTCTTCTTCTGCCAGATAGACCGCAATGTCGATATCACTGAGCGTTGTGGCGGCCTGCTCGGCGTGACTGCCGAACAGATAGGCAAACAGGACGGATTCTTGCTGTTTGAGTATTTTTTTTATTTGATCTATCATTAGTAATTTTAGATTTTCTCAAGAATTGATTTGAGGAAAAGCTGCAAGTCATCCATGCCGGTTTGGGCAATATCATAAATCTGCACAAGATCAAGTTTTCCATACTCATGGACAATGAGGTTTCTGAGTCCAACAGCTTTGGTCATTAGAACATCTTCATTCATGATTTATTCATCCTTCATGACTTTCTTTTTAAGGGCAGAATGGAACTGTTTGAGATAGAAATTACAATCAATGATCTTAGTAATGGAAATGGCTTTAAATTGATGGTGAAATTCTGCATCGTTCAGGACAAGACACTTGCCTTTATCCATGATTTGCTTGAGCAGCACTTCATTGGAATGGTTCATGATGACGGGATGGATATCTTTTCTCAGGATCCGGCCGAGCTGAATGATGTATTTAGCTTTCAGTTCATGATCAGAGGTTTTGCACTCCAACATCAACAAAATGCCCAAATCGACATCGCTAATGGGCCGGTTCTTTCCTGTGGCATGGGACCCGAACAAATATACTGCCGCCACTTCTGGATCTGATTTGAAGTAATCTATGATGGCCTGTTCGAGCATGATAGGCTTTCTTCTGCCTTATGATTAATGGGTGAAATGTGTGCTCAGTGTTTTTAGAATAGTGATGTTTTTATAGATGAAAACTAGTTCTTTAGGTCTTGGATGATGATTCTAATCGTCTCAAGGAGGCTTGGAATTTTCCTTTCACAAGTGAAAAACACAGTTTCAGCATGAATATCTGCATAGTGGTGTGTGATGATATCCCTCATCCCTTTTGCTTTTTTCCAGTCAATATTTGGATACTGGGGCAGTAAGTTTTGGTCGGTGACTTTATCCAGATTTTTCAGAGACTCACCAATGACAACAAGCATCATACAGATCGCATCCATCTTTTCAGTTCCAGTTGCCGTAGCAGTAAAATCAATGGGCGCTTTAATTGGCTCAAAACGTTGAACGATCTTTTGGGCAGACATCTCTATCTGGTGCAGGATCTCTAATGCAAGTTCTTTGTCATACATAGATTGCCTCGTTGTCGATCTGCTTTTTCAAAAATGGGCTCATCGAGTCTCTGTATGAAACAATGTCTACGGGTTTATTCAGTCGTTGTTCCAAATCAATTTTTATGCCTGCAAGTATAAAAAAATCAGGCTCCAAAATATTCACAACTATATCCACATCACTATCATGCCCGGCTTCATCACGGGCAACTGATCCAAACACTCCAATGGTCAGAATTTTATATTGATATGAAAACTCTTTTTTATATTTCCGGAGGATTTTTATAATCTCATTTTTTTGCATTGCTTATTAGCTTCGATCAGAAATAATTAATATCGGGATTCAGAATTACTATAATTTAATTATATCACCAACAAGGCGTGATCTCAATTGAATCCTTGAGGCACTATACAGTTCTCGAAATGGGCATAGCTCCGCCCTTTCGGTTACATTAAGGGAACCGACTTAAAAGCAAACAAATGCCAATGCTATATCATTTAAAAAACAGATAAAACAGTATATTTTATAATGCCTATCTGTCTGCGTAAAGTGAAATTGTCATGAGGCGGTCAAAGCATTAATGAGGATAGAAACTCATTCCCCCGTCTGATATCGATGCTGCCGGCTTTTTTTTCTCTTTTCAGGTGTTTGACCAGCAGTATACCCGGGATGCCGTATCGTGTGTTGAAGTAAGTCAAACCTTTTCCGATATCTGTTTTGGATAGTTTGACTTCGATCATCAGTTCAGGCATGTTGTTGCAGGCAACACAGAAATCCACCTCTTTTTTATCCTTGGTTCTTAAATAGTGAAGTTCGCAGGGCTGCCCTCTCTGGTCAACCCTTGCATAGACGTGCTTGAGCAGGCTTAACGCCACAATGTTTTCAAATCGTTTGCCATCGTCACCGTTCACAAGTGCTGTGTCAAAAAAATAGATTTTGGGCTCCTTTTTGACGGATCGGGCAATGCTTGTTGAAAATGGCGTGACTTTGAAAACAATAAACAGGGATTCAAGAATTTGGATATATTTTTTAACTGTATTTGGCGCAATGCCGACATCTTCTGCGAGGGAAGAGTAAGAAGCCGGCGAGCCGACCCGGTATCTTAGAAGGTCAAGAACCAGCTGCATGGCCCTCAAATCATGTACATTTTCAAAATCAAGAATATCTGTCCGAATCAAACCGTCCAGGTATTGCATCCGCCACCGGTCCGCATCAATGTTTGATTCAGCCAGGAAAGGCTCGGGAAAACCGCTTCTCTCGGTTAATTTTTCTAAATCAACAGACTCGCGGATCTGGGCAAGTTCAGCCGGAGAAAAGGGTAGAAGCCGGTGTCTGAAATATCTTCCAGCCAGGGAGTCTCCACTGTGGCGGAATGCTTCAAGACGGGCACTGCCTGTCACGAGTATTTTTAGATGATCAGGCCTGGTATCAAATACCCCCTTGAGATAATTCTTCCAGCCGTCCATTTTATGGAGTTCATCCAGGATCAGCAGCCGGGTAGTATCCAGCCACGCTTCTTCCTCTATTATTTTTCTGTCCTCCCGGGCATCGTAGTTCAGGTAAAGGCTTTGGGGAATTGTTTTGGCAATTTCTTTTGATATCCAGGTTTTTCCCACTTGCCTTGGTCCGGTAATGAACACCATTTTCTTATCAAGGTCATTGATAATATTTGGAATTTGCGCGCGCTTCATTTTATCCCCCTCACATGATATTTGACCATTATGCACTGGATTGCAAAATAGTCAAGACTATTTTGCAAATGATTGCGAGGTGGTCGAGCTGCTAAAGCAGGGCGCGCCACCAGGATTCGTTGGCCAGGTACCAGTCAATGGTTCGACGGATGCCGCTGTCAAATTCATAGAGCGGATGGTAGTCAAGCTCAGATGTGATCTTTTCCGCATTGATGGCATACCGGCGGTCATGGCCGGCGCGGTCTGTGACATGGGTGATAAGCGAGTTGGACGCTTTGCCGCTGGCGGCTGGCGATAGGGGGAATCTTTCTCTAAGTGACGCGTCCTGGTCGAACT
>QZLA01000187.1 GCA_004796375.1 Desulfobacteraceae bacterium | reverse complement strand
TCAGTCTGGGCAGGTTTGCCAAAAACGGTTTTCCAATTGTCATGACACGGACATTCGGGATTCCTTGAAGTGCGTGCCCCAATTCTGCCCCTTTCCTGACCACAACGGTCTGGGTCACTTTTTCTGACAGCGACCTGATCAGCAAAAGGGTCTGCCGTTCACCGCCCCGGAACCCTTTGGCCAGATTGATATGGCAGATGTGGGGGGACATGGCTAACCGTCAGATGCCCCTTTCGGGGCATGCGCCAGCCGGCTGTTCACCATGCAGCCGCCATAGAAGCACAAAAATGCCACCAGCCCCCCGTACTTGAAAAACTCCTCATGGAAGAAGGAGCAGATGGCAAACCCGGTCATGCAGGCCAGATTGCAGGAAAGAAAGATATGATCGTCAAATACCGCCTGTTTGAGACTTCTCAACATTTTGAACATCAAAAAGGCAATGACTGAAAGATACAGGAGCAAAGAAAACACCCCGCATTCTATGGCCATCTGCAGATAGGAGTTGTGAAAATTACCCGGGAAAACGGTGAGCAGATCATTATAGTGATCCCGGACCGCCTGGGATTTTGTGTCCAGGTATTCCTTTACAGCCGATTTGATGGTTTTGGCCCCGGTGCCCCTGAAATAGAGTTTCTTCTCCCCAATCATCTCTACCCCGAGCTTCATCAGTCTGATCCGCACTGAATTGGACAATTTGCCTACTTCCAGTGTCGATTTGGCCTTCTTAATGTCCTCGATTTTAACGGTTTTAGACAAATCGCCAATTTCAAAGATGGACCGGGTCCGCTGGATGATATAGGAGGGTGCAAACAGCGGTGACAGGAGCATGATCACAATCATCAGGATTAACAGGCGGCGGGAGTGCAGCAGGAACAGGGTGATCAGGCCAAAGAAGAGGCCGACATAGGCACCCCGCTGCCCGATCAGTGCTACAGTGACAAAGAGCAACAGGGTATTCACCGCCAGGAGTGCATACCCTGTCCGGTGTTCACTCAACTGTTTAAACTTGAACTTCAATAAGAGAATGGTGCTGTTGATCAGGCACAACGTAAAGAGCATGTCCGAATGTCTGCCGAATTTGTGAAATCCCCAGATATTTTGAAAGGGGTTGCTCAGGTCTGAATTGAGTGCACTGTAGATCATATCGATCAATGCGCCGATATTCATGGCAATGACAAGTCGCATCAGGAGGTTTTTATCCCGGATAAAGGCGGCAAATGGGAGAATAAGAAGGACAAACCGGTAGCGGGATAGAAACTCCCCCCCTCCTTTAAGCCCGGCCAGGGAAAAAAAGCTGAGCAGGAAACTGACCGCCGCGGGTACCAGAAGAAACAGGATATAGCGGTTCTCCCGGAAAAATGTGCGGTGGTCGGTTTTCACAATATAGATCAGGAAGGTCAACAGCAGCAGTCCGTACCCGATATTGATGGCCGCTTTTGAGATGAAGATGGAGCATCCGAACAGGTAGAACAGGTGCACGCCGGCCTGCTGGAGCCGGTTTTCTGGCAGAAGTGAATGAGCTGAATGAGACATGAGGGTTATATTCCTTTCCGCATTTCCTCGAAAGGTCTGTTTTTCCATCGATTATGCACCCAGAACCATTGGTCCGGGTGCTGCCGGATGAAGTCCTCCATCACCTGGTGGTGGAACTGGGTGTTTTCAAAAATATCCTGCTGCCAGTTGCCGGTTCGTATGAGAGGCAGTTCGGGCTGGATTTCAATTATGATTTTATCCCCTTGGCGGTAATTAAATACCGGCACCACTGCGGCCCCGGTCTGGAACGCCAGCTTGACCAGCCCTGGGTTTGCACAGGCTTTTCGACCGAAAAAGTCGATAAAAACCCCCCGGGCATGTGAGGTGTTCTGGTCCATGAGCAGACCGACCAGTTCGCCTCGGTCAAGGGCCTCATACACGGCGTCAAATGCATTGTGTAAAGGGTACAGCTTGATGCCTGCTTTTTCCCTGTTTTCCTTTACAAACCGGTTGATGGGCTTGGATTCAATGGTTTTATATACGACAGAGGCCGGCAGCCCGGTAATTGGTGCTACGGCGGTTAGGACTTCCCAGCTTCCCATGTGGCCGGTGAGTACGAGAACCCCTTTGTTTTTCTGGTGGGCCTTGCGCAGGTGCTCCAAACCGGTCAGCTGTATCCGGTCGGATCGGTAACGGTTTTTAGAGCTGTGAAACCAGGTGTATTCAAAGACAATCAGGACCGTATTGTAGAATACCTTTTCAGCCAGTTCCCGGATCTGTCCCGGCGTCATCTCCCTGCCAAAGGCTTGGGTCAGGTTGTCCAGTACCACGCGCCGGTGCTTTTTATCGACCGTGTACCAGAAGCGGCCAAGCAGCCGGGAAAGTGTTCTGCTTTTCTGAAGTGAGATGGCTCCGATTACAGTACAGAAAAGAATCAGCAGTCGGTAGATTAATTTTTCAGAAGCGGTCATATGGTCCTTGGAGATCCATTCAATTTTAGGTTGTCAAGAGCAGCAGTTGTATAAGTCAAACCCATTGGAAAGTCAAGTGAAATTAGTCGGTTGAGCGTGCAATGCGGGGCCTGGTCCACAGATCCGCATACTTTGAAAAACTGGCATAGGCGGATAAGACAGCCAGTAAAAATCCCTGTTTTCCGTCGAGGAATCCGGCTCTGAGGATATACATCTGGATAAAATGGGCGGTACCGTGGAGAAGACCCTGGGTGATACTGGTTGTTTTTCCCTGTCGGTGCCGCTGTTCGGCCCATGCTTTGGCATATCGTGCAGATTTTACCAGGTACTGGTGCAGGTCGTCATAGGTATAGTGAATGGCGTCACCTTTAAGGGGTTTGACGGCAATGGTATTGTCCACTTCAACCTTCTCATGGACCAGGGCATCATCAAACCGGGTCAGATCTGTCGGATACATGCGGATCACCCGGTCCGGATACCAGCCGCCATGCCGGATATAACGTCCGAACAGCCAGGTCAGCCTGGAGATGGTGTACACCGTTCGATCCTCAGGGCTGACCAGGACGGACCGGATACTCTGTGCCAGCTCCGGGGAGACCCGCTCATCCGCATCCAGCCAGAACAGGTAGTCGGCCGTGACATAGGTCTGGGCGATTCGGCGCTGGGGACCGTAACCGGGCCAGTGATTACTGCTGTACACCTTGTCGGTATAATTCCGGGCGATTTCCAGGGTGGCATCTGTACTGCCTGAATCCAGGATGACAATTTCATCAGCCAGATCTTTCACCGTCTCCAGGCAGTCGTTCAGGTGCGCGGCCTCGTCTTTGACGATCAAGGCCACAGCCAGTGTTCTTTTCTTTTCAGATGACATGCTCATTGTCCGCAATTGTGTTGGTACCGTATCCGATTTCCTATATCAGGCAATTGATATTCAGGCTATAGAAAAAATCCAGATTTGTAAACATGGGGTCGTAAAAGGCTTTCAGCGGGGTGTGACATCCCGCCGGGTCCAATTTGGGCTTAAGGTCTCGTATACAGATGCCAGAAGGACTTGGTTATCCAATGGTTTTTGAAAATACTGCCTGATTCCTATATCCTGTGCGCGGGTTTCTGAGATGCGTTCACTAAAACCGGTGCACAGGAATATCGGCATTTGGGGCCTCAATGCAAGCACCTTCTGGGCCAGTTCATCCCCGGGAATTTCCGGCATGGTCATATCGCTGATAATCAGGTCAAATGTATCCGGAGCATCCTTAAATGCGCCAAATGCATCCCCGCCGTTTGAGAACACCGCAACGGTATAGCCGTTTTCCTCGAGCAGTTCCTTTAAAAAATCACGGATGGATGATTCGTCGTCCACAACCATGATGGTGCCGCGGCCATGATAAACAGGATCTTCATCAGCTTCTTCAGCGGGTCTGCCCTGTACTTCGGGTGCTGCAGGGAAATAGATGGAAAAAATGGTTCCCTTTCCCGGTTCACTTTCAACCTCAAGAAAGCCGTCATGTTCGTCAATAATGGCCTGGACAATGGAAAGTCCGAGGCCTGTGCCCTGGCCGCTGTCACGGGTTGTATAATAGGGTTCAAAAGCATTCTCCAATGTTTTGGCATCCATGCCCGCACCGGTATCACTGATGGTCAAAAGCAGATAGTTTCCCTTCGGGATCTGCTGTTTGAAAACCGGACGGCTTTCTGTGACTTCAACCTCTGAAAGTGAAACGGTCAGCAGCCCGCCGGTATCCCGCATGGCATGGTATGCATTGGTGCACAGGTTCATGACCACCTGGTGAATTTTGGTGGGATCGGCCAGAACCATGGATCTACTGTTCAAACGCGTTTTGATATCTATGGTGGTGGGAATGGTGGACCGCAGCAGTTTTAGTGTTTCTTTGATTTCCAGGTAGATTCTAAGATGATGTTTCTGGTATTCCGTGCGTCTGGAAAATGTCAGAATCTGTTGTACGAGCTCTGTTGCCCGCTGGGCACCTTTGGTGATCTGCAGCAGGTGGTTTTTTAATCTGCCGGGCTGCTCAATGTGCTTTGCCCCAAGCTGGGCATATCCGAATATACCTGAAAGGATATTGTTGAAATCATGAGCAATACCACCTGCCAGCCGGCCGATGGCTTCCATTTTCTGGCTTTGCCGCAGCTTGGCCTCAAGGTAAAATTGTTCGGTAACATCATCAATCCGGATCATGGAGTCTCCCTGGCCGGGGGTAATAACGGGAAAAACCGTGAGATTGTGAAAAATCTGCTTCTGATCGATTTCAATATTCAGGTTTTCAATCCGGGTATGCTGATGGGATTTGATTGCTGATCGGATCTGGTTCAACGCTGGAACCCCATATCCCTCAAGCAGGCTTTCAAAAGAGGTCATACCCTCCTCAACCGATACGTGGTCGAAATATGCACGGGCCATGTGGTTCAGGATAACGATCCGGCCGTTGCGGTCGACGCCGATAAGCAGCGAGGGGATCGAATCGATGACATTGTCCAGGTACGTTTTTGTGCCAGATAGATCGGCTGCCTGATTTTCGATTTTGATGAAGCTTTCCTTCAATCGCTGCGACATCAGATTGAATGCGTCCGCCACTTCTGCAAACTCATCCTGGCTTTCCACATCAATCATCCGGTCAAACTTTTTCTCTGACAGATCCCGGGCATGATCCACTATGGTTTTGGCGGATTGGATCATCCGTTTGGCGATCCCCAGGGCCAAGGCGGCACCCATGACGCTGATCACCATAAATGCGCAGAAAATGATCAGGCTGGTCTGCCTGAGTGTCCCTTTAATCTCGGAGTAGTCCTGGGCCGCATATAACCTGAAGGCTTCCAGTCCTTCACCTTCAAGCATGACCGCAGATGCGTCGAATTGCTTGCCGCCAATGCCCAGACGGGTTCTACTCTGATCATGATTCGTACTTAAAGGGCCGATGGTTTGAACGGCATGTGAATCAAGGGAGCTGGCAATGATCCGCTCGTTGTGGACAAGGATATTGTCAATGCCGCAAATCTGTTTGAGCTCCCTGGCAAAGTCATTGTTGAAATGAAACCCCACACAGACGCACCCCACCAGCAGGTGGTCAATATTGGTATGGTAAATGGGGCGGAATGACTCGATCAGGACCTGGTTGCTGTTATTGCCGGTCCTGACGATCACCTGTCCGCTCAATGCTTTGCCGATAAGGGCTTGTCGTTTCTCACCCTGTTCAGGGTTGTGTCGTGTCAGCTGGTGAAGGGGGACCCCGTTTTCATCATACACAATAATATGATTGGTTTTCAGGTCATCAAACAGGTGCTGTGTATTTTTTTTGATGCTTCCCACATCGTTCAGGTGAGCGGCCTGGCGGATCAGATAATTCTCTGAAATGATTTTAGAATAGATGGCCGCGCTGGCCTGGAAATGTGCCACACTTCGGAGAACAAGTTTCTCAGCCTCTGCCATCCGCTGTTCCAATGCAGAAGAGGTCCGTTGCCACAATATGCCTAAAGACAATATCAGCACCGCGCAGAAAGGGAGAAGCAGTGCCAGGGTAAACAAAAGGGCTTTGTGTTTAAAATTCAGGGTGGTGAGAAATCGGTTCAGCATATGATGCAATACATAAAGGGCGGTTGGTTGATACTCGGTATTACCATTTGTATTCGCCAGTGAAACGGAGCATATCGATGACCACATCATAAAACGAACTGTCACGCAATGTAAAGGAATCCACCTCCAGTTCCTCTTGTAGTTCTTTGCTGACGGCCAGGATGCCGTTGGCGGTTTTTGTGGTGGGATCCATGGCCACGAGGAGATCCCGGAGCTGCTGAATAAATTCCTGGGTTACCCCTTTCCCGGCCACCCAGGGCTCATTGGGAATGGGCGGGGTTTGAGCAATGATTTTCAGCGTCCCCCCTGCTGATTTGTCGGCACTGTTATAATTGCCGTCATAGGTGGCTCCGGCATAAACGGTCTTGTTGATGACACCGGTGGTCACGGATGGGTGATCTCCCAGGAACAGGGTTCTTGCAAAGAAGGTTTTGGGATCAATTCCCGCTTTAAGAAACATCATCAACGGATAGCTGAAACCACTGCTTGAGGTGATGTTGACAAATGCAAAGGTTTGACCTTTCAATCCAATCAGCGTTGTTTCCGGGTTTTCCCTGCGTGTGAAAATATAACCGCGATAGTGATCTGAGGGTGTGCTGTTTGAGTCACTGACCGTTGCAATGTATTGGATATAAGGTTGATTGGTCATCAGAGAACGGGCATAGGCCATGGAGGAGAAGTGTGCGATCTGAAGCCTGCCCTCTGTCAGGTGCCTGGTGATTTCATCGTCATTACTGAAATAGTTGATAATAAACGGCTGGTTCAATTGTTCTTCAAGGTATTGCAACAAGGGGGTAAACGCCTGGTCCATGATTTTCTCATCCGCAAACCGTTCCACACCAAAATTCATGGCCGGCTGGCTCCTGCCGGTTTGAGTGACAGCATCAGATGCATCGGCCTGATCGATGCGGGTGAATACCCCAATGGACATACAGATGATCAGGATGAGTGACGTCAAAAAATGACGGAGTTTTATCGGTTGCTTGAATGAATGTCTGACATTGGCCATGGTCAATCCTTATGATTGTTTGTTAATCTGAAAATTACACATTTATTATACATCCTCTGGTCAACCAGGCGGGAATGGTCCAAAGGGTTCAGCGGGTCAAAACCGGAGGCATGCCTTATGCTGTCCCGTTCGAATTAAATAAAAAAATGTTATCAGAAATGCCTTTCAGATACCACCTATCTGTAGGGTCTAACAGAAATTTAACAATCACAGGTGGTTTTATTGCATCATCACTTTTATTTCATGGAAAAAAAATGTATGAAAGTAGAGGTGAGTCTGATGACCCGGGCCATGGAAAGTTCGGCATTCCTGTCTGTATAACATCTATGGGAAACCGGGTTGAGCCAAAGCCATGACATGGAATATACTCCTGACATGCGGTGCGCTTGCTATGATTGACATACCCGATTCGGACGGTGTTCGTTTTCCTCATCTTTTCAATTTTTTCTTTCGATCACAGTTTTTCCACCATGTTCTGGTCAAATGATTATAAATCTGATCGGGAGGTGTACGATGAAGAACAAAATCGCAGTACTTTTTTTACTATTCATGTTCCTGTCAGTCACAAGTCTGACAGGCGCTTGGGCCCAGGGTGGGCTGAAAAACCAATCTGATCTTCAGGCCATGCTGCAGAAAGCCGACGGCCTGGCCGTGTTTGTTGTACTGATGGCACAGGATCCGGTGATTTCTTATACCGGCGGTGTGTCCGGCATAAAAGCAACCCGGCCGGGCAAGGGAAGAAAAGTCAATCCGAAAAGCAAACATGTCAAAAAATACAGGAAATTTCTCAGTGACAACCACGATAAGGCACTCAGGGCGGCTGGGGTCCGGGTTGACAAGAAAATTTACGATTACAGCATGGTCCTGAACGGATTTGCGGCAAAACTATATCCGGGTGAGGCCAGGCGTCTAGCAAAACAGCCGGGTGTGGTCAGGGTGCAAAAGGACCAGATGAGGTTCAAGACCACGGACAATATCCCGAGCTTTCTGGGTATCACCGACCCAGGCGGGCTATGGAAAAAGGAGATTAACGGGGAGGATGTCATTATTGGGGTCATCGACACCGGGATCTGGCCGGAGCACCCCAGCTTTTCAGATGACGGGAGTTTTGGAGCGCTTCCGGTGGCCCTTGATGACAGTGTGGGCAGTCCCTGCGATTTCGGCAATACAGCCCATAATCCGAATGACGCACCCTTTGCATGCAACGACAAATTGATTGGTGCCCGCCAGATGCTTGAAACTTACCGGTTTTATATTGGTGCCGATGCAGGTGAATTTGATTCTGCAAGGGATGATGATGGTCACGGCACCCACACGGCATCCACTTCCGGCGGGAACCAGAGTGTTCTGTCAGATATTTACGGTATCCCCCGCGGTTTTGTATCAGGGATCGCACCCAGGGCCCGGATCATCGCATACAAAGGCCTGGGAGAGCTCGGCGGGTTTGGATCGGATCTGGCGGCTGCCATTGATCAGGCCGTTGCAGACGGTGTAGATGTGATCAATTATTCCGTAGGGGGCGGCGCCAGTTTGACCGGTGCGGATGATATGGCCTTTTTGTTTGCTGCAGACGCCGGGGTGTTTGTGGCCACATCAGCGGGGAACAGCGGCCCTGGCGCGGCAACTATCGGTGGACCGGCATCCGTGCCCTGGCTGACATCGGTGGGTGCCAGCACCCAGAACCGGGGGTTTATCAGCGAGATTACCTTGACCGGGCCTGAAGGCAGCACAGCCCCCAGTGGTCTCTGGGGCGGGTCTGTCACCGAAGGGGTTGATAATTACAACCTGGTGGATGCCGAAGGGGTCGCCGGGGATGTCACAGGTGAATGTCTAAACCCGTTTCCGCCGGGAACGTTTGGGCCTGATGACTGTGTGCTCTGTAATTCTTATGATTTTGGAGTGTCCCGGTCTGAGCGGGTGGCCAATGTGGCCCTCGGCGGCGGTGGTGCAGTCATTTTTCATAATTCACCCGGCGTGAACATGACGCCGACAGACAACCATCCCCTGCCCACGGTGCATATGCTGTATGGTGTCGGAAATTCGCTGAAATTATTTTTGTCATCCTACCCGGGTGACGTGGGGGTGAGTTTCACCACGGGGGCTGCCACTTTTGCTCCGGGTGATCCCCGGGTGGTCCCCAATATGATGGCCTCTTTCAGTTCCAAAGGACCGAACCCGGTGGCGGAAGATCTCATCAAACCCGATGTAACCGCACCGGGTATCAATGTCCTTGCCGGTGCCAGCCCCATCCATGTGAATGCGGCATCACAGGGAGAACTGTTCCAGGCGATCATGGGGACCTCCATGTCAAGTCCGGTGGTGGCCGGAACCCTGGCCCTGCTCAAGCAGGCCCACCCGGACTGGACACCAGCTATGGCTAAATCCGCGCTCATGACCACGGCCCGCCATGATGTGGTCAAAGAGGACGGGGTGATGCCTGCGGATCCGTTTGACATGGGGGCAGGGCATATCGATCCCGGCGGTCCGGCCAACAAGGGAAGTGTGAATGAACCCGGACTTGCCTATGATGCCGGGTTCCTGGATTATCTCGGGTTCCTCTGTGATGAGGCGCCAGAGGTATTTGTCGATCCGGCGGGTACCTGCGGTTTCCTGGCATCAAGCGGTATTCCGACCCAGGCCCATGACCTGAATCTTCCTTCCATCGGCGTGGCCAGCGTGGCCGGCAGTATCACCATCACGCGGACCGTTACCAGTGTGGCCAAAGAGAATGGATGGCGCAGGTACAAGGTGTCGGTGGAAGCGCCTCCGGGTTTTGACGCAGTGGTAATCCCTTCGCAAATCCGTTTGAGAAGAGGGCAGACCGCTAGCTATGAAGTCACCCTGACCAGTACGGGTGCACCGGTTGGTGAGTGGCGGTTCGGCTCCCTCACCTGGACAGACAAGAGCAGGAAATACAAGGTTTACAGCCCCATTGCCGTTCGGGCATCCCTGTTTGAAGCACCGGCCGATCTTGGCGGCAGTGGCGAAGCCGGCGCGTTGAGTTTTGATGTGAGCTTCGGATACACCGGCTCATACACTGCTGCCGCCCACGGACTGGAACCTGCCACTGTCACGTCGGACAATGTACTCCAGGATCCGGACCAGAGTTTTGACCCGGGAGACGGGTTCAGCAATCTGCACCAGTTCAACCTCAGCGGTGCAGCATTCTTCCGGATTGCCATGCCGCCGGAAGCCACGGAACCGGATGCCGACCTGGATATCTTTGTGTTTGACCCGACCAATACCCTGGTGGCCAGCAGTACCAGCGGAGGGACGGATGAACTGGTAGACATCACCCTGCCCATGGACGGTACCTGGAGCGTGTTTGTACACGGCTGGGCCGCGACCGGCGGGGACTCTGATTACGATATGTACACCTGGGTTGTTTCTGCCACACCGGGTGGCAACCTGAGTATTGACTCGGCCCCTGCGGCTGCTGATCTCGGGCAATCCGAGGCCATTGATCTGAGCTGGAGCGGAGCAACTGCGGGCCAGTGGCACCTGGGCGCCGTTTCCCACACCGGAGACACCGGGCTCATGGGACTGACCCTGATCGAGGTGGATAACCGGTAGTATCTTAAAGAAAGGATTCACACCCGCTGCCGTTTTCATGAGATCGATATGGAAACGGCAGGCGGGTGTGATTCTGACAGCAAAAACGGCTTGCCATCATCCTTGAATTAATCCCCGTCAGTTATGTAAACAATTTCTCCGGTGTAGGGGTCAACGGCAGTACATTCAGCACCTGCTGACAGGGGGCACTTGTCGCAGACATCACCGATGCCATCCCCGTCCGAATCCGCCTGAACCCCATTATCCATCGGCCGGATGGGGTTAAATGTTTTCTTGCAATTGTCCGCATTATCAGGGATTCCATCTCCGTCATAGTCTTTGAAGCCCCCCTTTTTTATAATGGTGCCGTCATACTCACCCATTCTGGACGGGATACTGGTGGGTTCATCTGGGGGAGTGATACACTCTGTACTTGACTCATTGCAGAAGAAAAGAGGATACGAAGCACCGTCACCATTGACAGCATACAAGTCTTCATAAGTGTAAGGTGTCCAAAATCCCCAATATGTCTCCCTGGAAACGCATATGGCTTTTTCGCTGCCGCAGACATCAACTGTGGTGCAAAATGATGGAGATTCGCCATAGAACCAGGAATAATAGGTCGCATGCAGGGTCACTGGCATGGCATTCAAGATATTGTCATCCCCATACAGAGCAATGCTGCCTAAATAGTCTGGCCCGCCTACAAACGGGGATGGCATGGATGACCTTTTTAGGACAAGTGCCGTGCTTTTGGGATCGGCTTCAATGATTGCCCGGTAAGGATTTTCTTTTCCTTTGCCGTCAAATATGGCGATATCGGCAAAAAGCCCGGTTTTTAAAGCCCCTATTTTATCCTCTATACGAAGAGCTGCAGCTGGATTGTAGGTTACCATCATCCATAATTCCCGGTCACTGAATGTGTTGTTCAGATATTTCTTATTGAATTCATCAGCACAGGCAAGTTCCCGCGAAAGATTCATTGAACCTGAAGGTGTCCAGTCCGTACTCAAAGATAAAAGAACCCCCTGATTATGAAGCATGCTGACGGGTGCCGTATTGCCGTACAATGATATATTGGAGCGGGGCGACCATATCAAAGAGGCGCCATGGGAAGCCAGCAACTCACCGTCAATGGCATCCAAAGCCACACCGTGAATCATGGCAAAAGGGTCGCTGAGCATGTCGGGAACACTGCTTAAACAGGTGAATTCATTATGGGCTGCGTCATTAATGCCCTCTGAGACATGGGGCACAAAGACATCTGTATAATCATTTTTTCCACATGCACCAGGATCGTAATGGCCGCAGCCCGACGGGTGCTGACTATAATCTCCAGGTGACTGAAGCGGAAATGTATCTGTGTCAATCTGAATTCTGGATTCCCCTGAATAAACAGCCCACAAATAATCATCAAAGTACTCGTGGTATTTCCACCAGGTATCCAGATTACGCAGGAAACCTAATTCGTAACTTGCCGCTGCAATGGCTGTGGTGCCTGTCATAACCTGGCGAAGTTCGGACCAGATATCCTGAGCATAATCTTCACTGGGTGGAGGGCTCATGCCGTATGTTTTGAGTAATTCTCTCCATTCGCTGCGATGTTCAAAACGCATATCTGTAGATTCGAACGGATAGTTATGGTTATAAGCCAAATGATCGTGGGCATTGATCAGCCCAGGGGAGATAACACCTTGTGCACAGGTGATTTTTGTTGAAGCCTCAACCAAACTGTCTAAATTCTCAGGCCGGTCTAAGCTGCAGCCGACATAAACGATCAGGCCTGTTTCGTCGATAACAACCTCTCCCCCCTGGAAAATGGTGTCAATGTCCAACACATTTCCTTTGATAGTTAAAGAGACGGCCCCGGTTTCACAATCGCAAACCTCGCCTCCAGCAGAGGCAGGCAGCTCCTCACAGAAAATAACTTTTACATCGGGTACTTTCATTTTCTTGGAGGCACTGTTTTTATTTTTTGCGCCTATTGAACTTGAGACAAACACAAGCAGTATTGATGCTGCTAATATCGAAATGATACTCATCCTTTTCATTTCATCGATCTCCTGTTTTAAGTCATGTAGACATATGAAAAAAGTAAATACGACTAAATAGCAAATGACTCCATCAATCCTTTGGTTATGTTAACTGCTTTTCTGCCTATCATTCAGGCCAGTGCATTCGGCCTCCTGGTCGGGTGAAAGGCATTCCCGGGTTGCTCAGTGTTTTGACCTTTTTGTTTGGGGGGGTAATCACACGGATCACATCGCTTTCCTGGAAAAACTGATTTCCGATCAAACCGGTTAATGATATCTCGACAAACCCGTTTTCAATAGCGTCTATTACACGCTGCCTGTCGAATTTAATGGTAAGATCACTAATTCCGTTCTGGTTATAATCGGTAAGCGATATATTTTCCGGGGTTGCATACACCATGGTGTGACCATTAAGAATCAGTGCGATACTATTGCCATAGATCTGAAATAGATCCACCCCTTCATTAAATTCTATACAGGCGGTTACATATTTGCCTCGACTCTTTTTATTCAGCGTACTTGGTTTGAGCTCCAAGCTTGAGACGATTTGGCTCACTGGATTCATGCTGACATGCATGTGGTGATGATGGAACCTGAACCAGCCCCAACCCTGATCCTCAACCTCGTAGGCCAATGGAATATATTCTCGATGGACCGGATCTATCCAGCCCTGGCTGACAAGGTCATCAAATGTTCCCATCTGATCTCCTGTGCCATCCAGGACAAGGCCGATCTGTCCATCAACGCCTACAACCCTTAATCGCGGGTGCTCCGAGAGATAGGAAATGAATAGCGCTGTTCTCCATTTGTCAAAATTATATGGCGGTTCAACCAGGTGGTAGTCATAGTTCAGGCCGACGACCCGGCCTTTATTATCATCTGTGTACAACTGATAATATGCCGTATCAATGTCCCTGCCGTTTTCATGTGTTCCTGGCGGGTGACCGGGATAACCAACTGATGATCCCGGAATTGAACCGTTTTCCTCGCTCATATCAATTAATCCCAGAGGCGCAAAGTTCCCATAACTCCAATCGTCACATTTACAAGCAACCTTGGCTGTTGCATAGTCTATGAGCATCTTTAAATCCCGCCTGATGTAACTGCGATACTGATTTTCCCATGTTTCTCCGTTCATGGGGTAATCGATATACCCCTCGCCCATGGGGGGATCAAACTGGACCAACTCACCACAATAGTCTGAGTTTCCAATACAATAGATCGATGGTAGATTGTCGCATGGTGGGCCTGGCGGATCACCCGGAAAAGTGTCAAGAGGCGTATGTTTTTCTGCCAGCCAGGTTCCTTCCACATATGTGAATTCATAAGTCCACGGGTCAAAGGCGTAGGCCCAAAAGGTACCGTTGAGCGAGTCGCTGTCAAGTTCTCCAGTGAGTTCTGCATAGGGTGGATACGCAATGGTAACGATATCTCCTGCAATACTTGTTGGTAAAGGTGTATTAAGGAGGCCAAGGTCAGGGATAGACACGTTTGCTTCTGAGTTGGCGGCCAAAGAATCAAAATTAATCGAGAACATATTTGAAAATCCTGTTAAATTCCCACCGTCTGTAATTGTAAAGGTGCCATACCACAAACCGGTTGGTGAACTGTCCGCATCTGAGGGTGTCATTGCATGGATGCTCACAAGGCTGAGAACAATAAAACTGCAAATCAGATTTTTCATCTTTTCCTCCTGATCAAAAATTAATCAAGTCAGGCATACCCGGGCCGCCAGGTATGCATAGAAAATAATGAGTTGTTACCTGCAAGGGTAGGGTGCAGTAAAACTTACCGGCAGGGCTCAACCCATTTCAATCATTTGGAACGTGATATTGGCGAAAATTAAGAATTAGCTGTTGCTGAACTTTTTAAACAGGTAAAGGACTCAATCATACGGCAAGGCAGGTACAGTTGATTTCAATGTCCGTATTGAGATTCACGGTTCCAGCTATCTTTGGATATAGGATAATAAAACAACACTTGTCAACTGGAATAAATATTCGAATTCTAAACCGGTTTTAGAATTATAGCAGCGTCCTGTTTTGAAAAGCATGCTGACGGTTACGGTTTGGTGAACACAGCGCCCATCAATTTTAATTGGCCGCCCTCAAAATTGGACAGCATGGTGGCACCGAACCGAGCGCCGTCATCCCCGAACACCAGGTGGGGGCCCAGGGGTCGGCGGGGGGTGTCCGGATTGCCGTGGGCCGCCTTGACCCTGGACCACCAATCGATGGCGGAAGGGCTCTGGTCCTGCTGGAAGCCCAGGGTAAACCCTGCTTTGTCCAGCTGGGACCGGGTCTCCTCCCAGGTGTTGAGAAAGGAGAGACCGGCATGGGATGCCCAGGGCACGGGATACTCAATATCTTGGGCCGTGATGCCCGGCCCTGCTGTAAAGATTTCATGGATCAGCAGTTTGCCGCCGGACCGGAGCACCCGGAAAAACTCCTTGAAAGCGCCGGCCTGATCCTCAATATTCATGAGCAGGTGCTGGCTGAGCAGGGCATCAAAACAGCTGTCGGGAAATGCGAGATCAAGAACGGAACCCTGTTCATACTGGATCCGGTCTGCCAGGCTGCAGCGATGTGTCAGTTCACGGGCGGTGTGGATGAACTCATGGGAAAGGTCGATGCCGGATACCTGGCAGGAAAACTCCTCGACCATGAGGCGGGAAGAGCCGCCGATGCCGCATCCAGCATCCAGGATTCGGCTGTCGGGTGCGATGGCTGCGGCTTTAACCAGCTCCATGGTGGATAAGAATCCACCGGTGTGCAGCTGATCCACGGCAGCCAGGTCCTTGAGTGCCAGCTGTGACGTGTTTCTGCCGGCAGTCTCCAATGCATCCAGAATGGTGGTACACAGATTATCGGAATGGTAATGCGCCTCAATGATGGAATCCATGTCAGCCCTCTTTGGGTGAATGACTGTTCAGGTAAACGACACCTGCACCGGCCCAAGGCCGGTGCAGGTGTCGGGCATCTCATTGGTCAGGATCAGGATTGAAGCTCCTGGATATCACCGAAGAAATCCAGGGCTTCGGGATTTTTCAAGGCATCCTTGTTTTTCACCTCTTGGCCCTCGATCATCTTTTTTACGGCCAGCTCCACCTTTTTCATGTTCAGGGTATAGGGAACGTCCGGACATTCAATAATCCGGGCCGGCACATGCCTCGGGGAGGCATGTTTACGGATATCGGCCTTGATCTGGTTCTTGAGTTCTTCTGTCAGTTCAAAGCCATCCGCCATCTTGACGAACAGGATCACCCGGACATCATTATTCCAGGATTGACCGACAACGACCGAATCGGCCAGCGCTTCCATGGCATCCAGCCGCCGGTAGATCTCGGCGGTGCCGATCCGAACGCCGCCGGGATTCAGGGTGGCATCGGAACGGCCGTACATGATCACGCCGCCGCGTTCGGTCACCATGATAAAATCCCCGTGGGTCCAGGTGTTGGGGTACTCGTCAAAATAAGCGGAGCGGTACTTTGCCCCATCCTCATCCCCCCAGAAATAGATGGGCATGGAGGGGAAGGGGGCGGTGCAGACCAGTTCGCCCTGTTGCCCGACGACCGGGTTCCCGGTAGCATCATAGGCAAACACCTTCATGCCCAGTCCCCGGCACTGGAGTTCCCCGATATAAACGGATCCCATGGGGTTGCCCAGGGCAAAACAGCCGTTCAGATCAGAGCCGCCGGAGATGGACGCCAGCTGAAGATCCTGTTTGATATGGTCATACACAAACTCAAAGTTTTCGTTGGACAAAGGAGATCCGGTGGAGAGTATCGATTTTAATCTGGGCAGGTCAAACTGTTCTTTGGGTTTGACACCGGCATTCTTGAGCGCTTCAATGTAACCGGCCGATGTCCCGAATACCGTAATCTCTTCGTCCTGGGCCATCTTCCAAAGGGCATCCGGTCCCGGATGAAACGGGTTGCCGTCAAACAGCACCAGGGTGGCACCGACGCTGAGCGAGCAGGTCAGCCAGTTCCACATCATCCATCCGCAGGTGGTGAAATAGAAAATGGTGTCCTCTTCCTTGAGATCGGTGTGGAGCACCAGTTCCTTTTTCTGGTGCAGCAGGACACCGCCCTGGCTTTGCACCATGCACTTGGGAAGTCCGGTGGTGCCGGAGGAGTACATGATATAGAGCGGGTGGTCAAAGTCAACCTGTTCAAACTGGATCTCGTCGGCATCCGCGGTTTTGAAGTCATTATAGTGGACAGCCTGCGGCAGGCTGGAGATATCGGGTGTGTTGTGGGTGTAGGGGATCACCACGATTTTTTCAATGGAGGGAAGCTCTTTGACGATACCGGCGATCCGCTCAATACTGTCCAGGGGTTTTCCCTTGAAAAAATATCCGTCTGCTGTGAACAACACCCTGGGCTGGGTCTGGCCGAACCGGTCCAGTACCCCCTTGATGCCGAAATCCGGGGAGCAGGATGACCACACAGCGCCCAGCGATGCGGCGGCCAGCATGGCAACGATACTCTCGGGCATATTGGGAACGAACCCCACCACCCGGTCGCCGGGCCGGATTCCCATGGCTTTCAGGGACGCGGTCACCTGTGCGACTTCGCGATACAGTTCATTGTATGTCAGGGTCCGCCGGACCGAGTCCTCACCCCTGAAGATCAGGGCAGTATTGTCATTTCTAAACCTGAGCAGGTTTTCGGCAAAGTTCAGTTTGGCGTTCACAAAGAATTTGGCCCCGGGCATTTTATCCGGGTCCTTGACTGCCTGGTCAAACGGCTGGGAAGACAGGATATCCAGAAAATCCCAGGTGTGTGTCCAGAAGTCTTCCAGGTTGTTGACAGACCAATCATGCAGGGCGGGGTATTCTGTGAACGAGTGGCCAAACTTGGTGTTCACGCTCTGCATGAAGCTGAACATATTGGTGTTCTCGATCCGGTCTGAAGATGGCTCCCACAAGAGTTTCGTCATTGCAGCTCCTCCTTATTCGTACAATACAGCAAGAATAGTGGCTCTGTCCGACTTTGCCGTAATATAGTGCTCGGTCGTAGACAGATAGTAGGCACTGTCTCCTGGTTCGAGGTCATAGGACTCATGCCCAATGGTCAGGCTGACAATGCCCTCCAATACATAAACGAATTCCTCACCGTCATGAACAGACACCTCGGTTTCAGTGCTTTTTTCAAGCTGAACGATCAGCGCCTCCATATGACGGCCCTGGACTTCCGGAGCCAAACTCATGTAGGAGTATAGATTCTTTTTGCTTGTTTTGGAAGAGGAGCGTGATATTTTTTTTCGCTCATCTTTACGGGTAATTGAGTAAAGGCGGGAACCCATGCCCGATACCAGTCTGCCCACGGCCGAATCCAGTGCACGGGACAGCTTCATAACGGTTCCCAACTGTGGCTGAACAACGCCTTTCTCGATATCTTCCAGGCGTTGCTGGGGGAAACCGGTCAGTTTGGACAGGTCTTCAATGCTGATTCCCTTTTCCTCCCTAAGTGTTTTGATCCGCTTGCCGACTTCATCCACCCCTCCGGTCCCGTTGTCCTCTATACTCCCTGTGAGATCTTCAAAGTAATCCACATTGATATGAGGGATTGTGTCTTTTTTTTCCATGATATCTCCTTTACCTCGTCTTTATCCCAGGCTTAACCCTGGGGAAATTTCTGATCCGGTGATTCGCCCGTTTTATCTTTGAGTGCGGCAAGGCCGGGCCTGGTAAACAGCATATGGCCTTTTTCAAGGTCCCATCCATGTTCTATACCCATTTCATCCATTTATACAAGGGTTTAAAACCTGAAGTTACCAAATGTGGGGTCTTCAATGGGTTTAAGCAGACTGACCTCAAAGGCCATAGCCAGCCATTCCCTGATTTCACTGAACTTGATCACCCGGTCGTTCAGGATCCGGGCCGCACAGAAAAAGGGATGGGCCTCCCCATCATATTTGGCGATCATTTTTTCCTGGAACGCCTGCCGCTCTTCGTCGGTCATGGGGTTTCCCTGTGCCTTTCTCTTGGCTTCTTCAATGGACAACAGAACACCGCCCGCACTCTTGCCGCTCATGACCGAGGTTCTTGACCTCATGGTTGAGAAGAGGAAGTGGGGGCGGTATGCCCGGCCGCACATGCCATAGTTGGCCGCACCGTTGTCCGGCCCGATCACCAGCTGGATCCTCGGTACCTGGGCGCAGGATACCGCGCGGACCATGTCCGCACCGTATTTTCCGATACCGGCATGTTCTGAGTCCGATCCGATCATGTAGCCCGGTGAACTCTGGATAAACAGGAGGGGGATCTTTTCATAGGAGCAGCGCACCACCCATTCGGCCACTTTTTTAGCAGCCTCATGGAAGATGATACCCACCTGGTTGGAGCAGATCACCCCCACGGGAAATCCCTTGATACGGATCTTCCCGGTCAGGATATTGTCTCCTCTGCCTGGTGCAAACTGGCGCTTGTGCTCGATGAATACCGACCCATCGGCAATGGACTCGATGACCCGCCGGCCGTCGATCCCCTGGTGGGGTGAAATGGGCATGGCGTCGTAAATGGTTTCGGGTGGGTGCGCCGGCGGCTGCTCCTGGTAGCGGTGCATGTGGATTTTCTGTGGTTTGGTCAGGGACAGCAGGTCCCGGATGGTGGCAACGGCCTGGGTCTGGTCCTCACAGAAATGATCGGCGCCGCCCGATATATGGGTGTGAACCCGGGCGCCGCCTAAATCTTCGGCAGTGATGGTTTCACCGGTGGCCATCTTGACCAGTGGCGGGCCCCCCAGAAATGAAAAGGATTGCTGGTTGATCATGACCGATTCACAGGCCATGAAGACGATATAGGCACCACCGGCAGTATTGCCGCCGGTGCTCACCGTGACCTGCCGCAGGCCCATGGCGGACATGCGGGCCATATTATAAAAAATGGAGCCGAAATGCTGATCATCCGGGAATACCTCTGCCTGCATGGGGAGGAATACGCCGCCGGAGTCTGCAATATAGACACAGTTCAGGCCGCATTTTTCTGCGATGGCCTGGGCACGCATATGTTTTTTCAGGGTGATGGGAAAATAGGTGCCGGCCTTGACCCGTGAATCATTGGCCATGATCATGGTCCAGTTGCCGTGAATCTTTCCGACGCCTGTGACGATCCCAGCACAGGGGACATCTTCGACACCGGGATAGTTCATGCCGAATCCGGCCAGGGTGGACAATTCAAAAAATGGGGTATCCGGGTCGATCAGGTCATTGATCAGATCCCTGACCGGTCTTTTGTTCCGTTTGGCCAAATTGTCCACGGCTTTCTGACCACCCGGCCAGGTGGCATCATATCTTTTCTGGTCCAGCAGTTTCTCTTCATTTTCCCAGAACGCTCGGTTTTCGCTCATATCCTACTCCCCTTTGTATACGGGTTTTCTTTTTTCGCGGAAGGCTGTCAATCCTTCGATCCGGTCCTTGGTCGGGATGGTGACCCGGTAGGCATTGGATTCAATGGCCAGGCCGGTGGCCAGGTCAGTTTCAATTCCCTTGTCAATGGCGTATTTTGCCATTTCAACGGCAATGGGTCCGGTCTCACTGATCTGTGCGGCCATGGACAGACAGGTGTCCATCAGGTCCTGGGGGGCACACACCTGGTTGACCAGGCCGATGGCCAATGCTTCTGAAGCATCTACCCTGCGGCCGGTAAAGATCAGTTCCTTGGCTTTGGCCACGCCGATGATACGGGGCAGGCGCTGGGTACCGCCGCCGCCCGGGATAATGGCCAGACGGGTTTCGGTGAGCCCCATGGTGGCATTGGCCGAGGCGATGCGGATATCTGAGGCCAGGGCCACTTCAGTTCCCCCGCCAAGTGCGATGCCATTAACGGCTGAGATGACCGGTTTGTTCAGGTTTTGAATGGCTGTCAGCAGGTTGCGGATGGTCAGGATGAATTGTTTAACCTCGTCCTGGGACAGGGTGGCTCTTTCCTTGAGATCGGCGCCTGCACAGAAGGCCTTGTCACCGCTACCGGTGATGATCACACATCGGATATCGTTTCTGTATTGGAGTGAATCGACCTTATCCCGGATGGCATACAGGAGATCAAAATTCAGGCAGTTCATTACCTTGGGTCGGTTCAGCGTCAGAATGGCGGCCTGGTTTCTTTCTTCAACTTGCAGCAGATCGCTATTTTCCATGATATTCTCCATTTTAAGGAATTATCCAAACATTGCGGGAGCGGGTCGTATCAGCAGCCGATATACCTGGAAATAACAATTCTCTGGACTTCAGACGTTCCTTCCCCGATCTCGAGCAGCTTCTGGTCACGGTAAAACCGTTCAACCTTGTATTCCTTCATCAAACCGTATCCACCATGGATCTGTACCGCATGATCGGCCACCCGGCTCATGACTTCAGAGGCATAGAGTTTGCCCATGGCCGCCTCCTTCTCAAAGGGGCGCTTCTGATCCTTGAGCCAGCAGGCTTTGTAAAGAACATTTCGTGCACATTCGATCTCCATGGCCGAATCAGCCAGCTTAAAGGCCACGGCCTGGAATTTGGAAATGGGTTGACCAAACTGCTCTCTTTCCCTGGCATATTTCAGGGCCAGATCATAGGCTCCCTGGGCCCCGCCAAGGCCCATGGCGCCGATGGACAGGCGTCCGCCGTCAAGGGTCTTGAGCATCTGGTGGAACCCGTCACCCTTGTTGCCCAGGATATTTTCCTTGGGGACCCTGACATCATCGAAATAGAGTTCAGCGGTATTGGATGCGCGCCACATCAGCTTGTTGTGCATGGGCACGGCCTTGAATCCCGGTGTGCCGCTCTCCACCAGGAAGCAGGAGTATTCGGGTTTGCCGTTGTCACGGGTGCCGGTAATGGCCTGGACCGTGACCCCCATGGTCATATCGGATGCGGCATTGGTGATAAAGATCTTTGAACCGTTGATCACCCATTCATCCCCGTCCTGGACGGCCGTGGTTTTGCTTCCGCCGGCATCGGATCCCGCGGTGGGTTCAGTCAGGCCAAATCCCCATAGGCCTTCGCCGCTGCAGAGTCCGGGCAAATATTTCTGTTTCTGTTCTTCCGTACCGAAGTAATAGATCGGCCCGATTCCCAGAGAGTTTCCGGCAGCTATGGTTGCGGCCTGTGAGCCGTCTATTCTGGCGATCTCTTCAACCGCAATAATGTAGGAGATATAATCCATGCCCTGGCCGTCATATTCTTCGGATACAAACATGCCGAATAACCCGATCTCTCCCATCTTTTGGGTCAATTCCTCAGAAAACGCCTCTTTCTCATCCAATTCACCGGCAATGGGATCAATCTCCTTTAGGGCAAATTTTCTGACTTCCTTCCGGATCATTTCCTGCTCTTTAGTAAGATCAAAATCCACCGTGAGCCTCCTTCATGATTAGGGTTTTAACTATTTGTTATATTGCAGTTTTGCCTATTGTCATGCGCTGTTTAAAAGGAACCTGATCGAGCGCTCAGTCTTCTGATGAATTCACTATCGTTTATACAACGGGTTTTGTCAAACTTTTTTTTAAAATTAGCGGGTTAAATCAAATGTTGGGGGATGTGGTTTTGGCGCTTGACAAGGATGGGCAATCATTGTAACACCTTATATTGACCGAGCGCTCGTTCAAGAGTCCTCTTCTCAAAATCAATTGACGGAAAGGAGCCGCAAATTTGGGTAAAAAAGAATCTGTCCCGCAAAAGGCGATTGTCGGTGAAGTCCCCACCCAGATTAAAAATCCTGAACTTGTCCAGGAAAGACGGCGCCAGATCGTAGATTCAACGGTTAAGCTGTTTGTCCGTCATGGATACCATAAAACCACCACCCGGATGATCGCTAAGGCCGCGAACTTCTCCATCGGTTCTCTGTATGAATATGTCAGCTCCAAGGAGGACCTGCTCTACCTGGTCTGCAAGAATATTCACGAGGAGGTACAGGAGGCGGTTGAAGAGGCATTGGCAAGGACCGGGGGCGGACGGGAGCGTTTGGCCGAGGTGATCAGGGAGTATTTTTTTGTATGTGACAAGATGGCGGATCATATGCTCCTGATGTACCAGGTCACTCAGTTTCTGCCCGAAAAATGGAGAAATTCCGTTCTGGAAAATGAGCTCAACATCACGGATATTTTTATCCAGGCTTTGGGACAGCTTTCCGGAAAAGGAAATTTTCCCCGCATGGACGGGAAGATGATGAACCTGGTGGGCCATAATATTTCCGTGCTCGGTCATATGTGGGCCTTTAGAAGGTGGCATTTAAAACATGACTATTCTATTGACGAGTATATCACACTGCAGACCGATTTTATCCTCGGTCTGGTGTTTGAGGAATCGGTTTAACACCGGATCTTTAAAATATGTTTGAATAAATTAGACATTGGGGTTCAAAGGAGCGAAGGAAATGAACAATATGGACATGGTGTACAAACCTCAGAATTCAGTCAAGGTGGTCACGGCAACAGCACTGTTTGACGGCCATGATGCTTCCATCAATATCATGAGACGAATCCTTCAGGATTCCGGTGCAGAGGTGATTCATATCGGTCACAACCGGTCTGCCAAAGAGGTGGTTGACGCAGCCATTGAAGAGGATGCCCAGGGCATTGCCGTTTCAAGTTACCAGGGCGGCCATGTGGAATTTTTTAAGTACATCGTCGACCTGCTCAGGGAGAATAACGCCTCACACATCAAAGTGTTCGGCGGCGGCGGGGGCGTGATTGTCCCGTCAGAGATGAAGGAGCTGCATGCCTACGGGGTTGCGCGGATATATTCTCCGGAGGATGGGGTCAACCTGGGGCTCCAGGGAATTATTAATGACATGATACAAACCATGGATGTGGAGTCCGTGGATTATGACACTCTTGATTTCAGTCGGCTGAAGGTGGAAGAGAAGTATGTGACCGCCAATTTTATCACAGCGGTCCAGGAGTCATCCACACGATCTGACGCCCGCCTGGACAAAATCAGGGATGACGTCAGCCGGATGGCATCTGCCCTTGATACGCCGGTCATCGGTCTGACCGGGACGGGCGGGGCCGGCAAATCCTCGCTCACGGATGAATTGATTCTGAGGATCCTGATGGACCTTGAGGATGTGAATGTGGCGATCATCTCATGTGATCCTTCCCGAAGGAAAACCGGCGGTGCCTTGTTGGGTGATCGCATCCGGATGAATTCCATCGAAACCGGGCGGGTGTATATGCGTTCCCTGGCCACGAGGAAATCCCAGAGTGAGCTGCCCGAGGCCCTGCCCGATGCTGTCAATGTGGCAAAGGCTGCAGGTTACGATATCGTGATCGTTGAAACCGCAGGTATCGGCCAGGGGGATTCAAGGGTCGTGGATCTGGTGGATATGTCCATCTATGTCATGACTGCTGAGTTCGGTGCCCCGTCCCAGCTTGAGAAGATCGATATGCTGGACTATGCCGATATTGTGGTGGTTAACAAGTATGAGAAAAAGGGCAGTGAGGATGCCTTGCGGGATGTCAGGAAACAGGTGCAGCGAAATAGAAAACAGTGGGATAAACAGCCGGCTGAAATGCCGGTGTATGGCACCATTGCATCGAAATTCAATGATGATGGCGTTACTGCATTTTACCACGGGCTTCTGGATCTCATAGCGGCGCGCAAGGGCATTTCGTTTGAAACGTCTCTTAAGAGAACCGGTGTTAAAGCATCCACCTCAAAGACCATCATTATCCCGGGTGAGCGGACCCGGTACCTGGCGGAAATCGCCGATACGGTCCGGGCCTACCACCAGGAAACCGAGGAGCAGATTGAAGCGGTACGAAGGCGCTGGCACCTGACCGAATCGATTGTGCTGCTTGAGGGTGAGAACAACGATACCTACAATGCAGCCCTTGATAAACTCAAATTGGAGATCCAGGGCGTTGCCGTTACCGAAGAAACCGATGAGATTATTGAAAGATTCAAGGTGCTGTCTGAGACCTATGCCAGGGATGAGCTGGTCTACCATGTAAGGGACAAGGAGTTCAGGCTGCCCCTGTATTCGAAGTCCCTGTCCCATGTTAAAATTCCCAAGATCGCCATGCCCAAGTTTGAGGATCCGGGTGAAGCCTATAAATGGATGAGAAAGGAAAACCTGGCCGGAGAATTTCCCTACACCGCCGGGGTGTTCCCCCTTAAACGGGCAGATGAAGACCCCACCCGGATGTTTGCCGGCGAGGGGGGACCCGCCGATACCAACCGGCGATTTAAACTGCTTTCTGAGAATTACCCGGCCAAACGCCTTTCCACAGCCTTTGATTCGGTGACCCTCTACGGGTTTGACCCGGACACCCGGCCGGACATCTACGGCAAGATCGGCACCTCAGGCGTGAGCATCTGTACCCTTGATGATGCCAAAGTACTCTATTCCGGGTTTGATCTGTGTGCCCCCAACAATTCGGTATCCATGACCATCAACGGCCCGGCACCCATGATGCTGGCCATGTTCATGAACACGGCCATTGAGCAGAAGGTCGAAAAATTCCGAGAGGAAAACGGACGCAAGCCCGATGATACGGAGATGGCGGAGATCAAGCAGTATGCCCTGTCCAATGTCAGGGGTACCGTGCAGGCAGATATCCTCAAAGAGGATCAGGGGCAGAATACCTGTGTCTTTTCCATCGAGTTTGCGCTCAAAATGATGGGAGATATCCAGCAGTACTTCAATGATCACCAGGTCAGAAACTTTTATTCTGTCTCCATCTCCGGGTACCATATTGCCGAGGCCGGCGCCAACCCCATCACCCAGCTGGCACTGACCCTGGCCAACGGGTTTACCTATGTGGAGTACTACCTGGCCCGCGGAATGGATATCAACACGTTTGCCCCGAATCTTTCCTTTTTCTTTTCCAATGGCATGGATCCGGAGTATACGGTGATCGGCCGGGTGGCGCGCCGCATCTGGTCGGTGGCCATGAAGAATAAATACGGCGGTAATGATAAGGCACAGAAGTTGAAATATCATATCCAGACTTCGGGCCGTTCCCTGCACAGCCAGGATATTCAATTCAATGATATCCGCACCACGCTGCAGGCGTTATGCGCCATCTATGACAACTGCAACAGCCTTCACACCAACGCCTTTGATGAAGCGATCACCACACCGTCGGCCGAGTCGGTCAGGCGGGCCCTGGCCATCCAACTGATCATCAACAGGGAGTGGGGCCTGGCTAAAAACGAGAATCCAATGCAGGGCAGTTTTATCGTGGATGAATTGACCGATCTCGTGGAAGAGGCCGTCCTGGTTGAATTTGAACGGATCACGGAGAGGGGCGGGGTCCTCGGGGCCATGGAAACCGGGTATCAGCGCGGCAAGATCCAGGAAGAATCCATGTATTATGAGCACCTCAAGCATTCCGGGGGGCTCCCTATTATCGGCGTCAACACGTTTCAGGATCCGGATGCGGATTATGCCCAGATGGCCTCACTGCTTGAACTGGCAAGGGCTACGGATGAGCAGAAAGATGATCAGCTTGAACGGCTGGGTGCGTTTAAGGACAAAAACAAAGACAGTTCCGAAGCAGCACTGCAGTCACTGAAACAGACGGCCCTTAACGGCGGCAATCTGTTTGAGGAACTCATGGAGACGGTGAAGAGCTGCTCCTTGGGCAGTATCACCCA
Source organism: Desulfobacteraceae bacterium (assembly GCA_004796375.1). Taxonomy (GTDB): domain Bacteria; phylum Desulfobacterota; class Desulfobacteria; order Desulfobacterales; family Desulfobacteraceae; genus MADRE2. The sequence goes on along the minus strand of QZLA01000187.1, from coordinate 20,626 downwards.
GGCCCTGTATGAAGTTGGCGGAAAATACAGGCGGAACATGTAAGCACATTTTTATTGACAGGGCGTGCTTAACTTCAATATGATCACTTTGTAATTAAAATATAACTATCAGGAGTTGTGATGAGAAAAGCGGTTATCGTAAGTGCGGTCAGGACCCCGCTGGCCAGTTTCGGCGGATCGTTGAAGACCATGGGGGCCACTGACCTGGGTGCCCATGTCATCAAGGAGGCGGTCAAACGGGCCGGTATTGATAAAGAGGAGATCAACGAATGCATCATGGGGATGGTACTGCCCTGCGGTTATGGGCAGAATCCGGGAAAACTGGCTGCGGTCAAGGCGGAACTGCCCTGGGATGTCCAGGCCATTACCGTGAATAAGGTGTGCGGCTCGTCCCTGAAGGCAGTGATGCTCGGCGCCCAGGCCATCCAGTGCGGCGATGCCGACGTGGTGGTTGCCGGGGGAATGGAAAATATGAGTATGGCGCCCTACTACATGGATAAAGCCCGTTGGGGACACCGCATGGGGCCGGGTAAAATCGAGGACCACATGGTTCACGACGGGCTGTGGGATGTGATCAATGATTTCCATATGGGCATGTCCAATGAACTGAGCTCGGAAAAGTGGGAGATCACCCGGGAGGACCAGGACCGGTTTGCGGCTGAATCATTCCGGCGCGCCAACGAATCCGTGTCATCCGGCCGATTCAAGGATGAAATTGTTCCGGTTGACATCCCCCAGAGAAAAGGCGATCCCAAAGTATTTGATACGGATGAATGCCCCCAGCCCACTGATTATGAAACCCTTTCTAAAATGAGGCCTGCCTTTAAAAAGGACGGTGTGGGAACCGCAGGCAATGCCTCCATTATTTCAGACGGTGCCGCCGCACTGGTCCTGATGAGCGAGGAAAAGGCAAATGCATTGGGGTGTGAGATCTTTGCCACCATCGGCGCCCAGGCGTCTTATGGTATTGATATGAAATATGTGCTCATGGCACCGATCTATGCCATTCCCAGAGTGCTGGAAAAGGAGGGGGCATCCATTTCAGACATCGACCTGTTTGAAATCAACGAAGCCTTTTCCGGATCATCCGCAGGGATTAACCGGGTGTTGGAACTGGATCCTGAAAAGGTGAATGTCAACGGCGGTTCAGTGGCACTGGGGCATCCCATCGGTGCATCCGGCGCCCGGGTGTTGACCACGCTGCTTTATGAAATGAAACGCAGAGATGTTAAAAAAGGCCTGGCATCACTTTGCCTGGGAGGCGGAGAGGCCGTGGCCCTGGTGGTTAACCGGTAAACCCGACACCAGACCCGGCAGTCATGACATTCAACTGATGTTCAATCCCATGGTCTGTTAAGCCATGTAAAGGAGGAAAGATGGAAGTAAAAAAATTCGGAGTGATCGGCGCCGGCCAGATGGGCAATGGTATCGCCCAGGTGGCGGCTGCAAGCGGTCTTGACGTGCTGATGAGTGATATCAAGGAGGAGTTCTGTGAAAAGGGCGTGGCCTTTATTACCAAAAACCTGGACCGTATGGTAAAAAAGGAAAAGATTGATGAAGCCACCAAAAATGATATCCTGGGAAGGATCAGCACGACCACGGACCTCAAGGATATGGCGTCCGTGGATTTTGTCGTGGAAGCTGCGGTGGAGCGTGAAGACCTGAAGTTTAAAATCTTTGAAGACCTGGATGCCATCTGCGCACCTGAGGTAATTTTGTCCACCAACACCTCCTCCATTCCCATCGGCCGCATTGCCGCCAGAACCTCACGGCCGGATAAAGTGATCGGCATGCATTTCATGAACCCGGTACCGGTAATGAAACTGGTAGAGGTCATCAAAGGGATTGCCACGTCGGAAGACACGTTTAAGATCACCATGGACCTGTGTGAAAAGTTCGGGAAAACGCCGGCAGAAGCCAATGATTTCCCCGGTTTTATCGCCAACCGGGTACTGCTGCCCATGATTAATGAAGCGGTCTTCTGCCTGTACCAGGGGGTGGGAAAGGCTGAAGATATCGATACGGTCATGAAACTGGGGATGAATCACCCCATGGGGCCGCTGGCCCTGGCGGATCTGATCGGCCTGGATACATGCCTGGCCATTATGGAGACCCTGTATGACGGGTTCAAGGATTCCAAATACAGACCCTGCCCGCTCTTGAGGAAATATGTTGAGGCCGGATGGCTGGGGAGAAAAACCGGAAAAGGGTTTTATGAATACTGATTAAAAATTCTTATAACGACACAGATGGCCGCAGGGGATGATTTGCCTGCGGCCGTTGTTTTCAGGGGATTATCCACCACCGTATTTGTCATCAAAAGAGTTCCAGAAACTACGGTCCTTATCCCGCCAGCCCTGCCCAAAAGTTTTGTCGAAAAACGGTCTAAGGTTGCTGAACCAGGCCCCATAGCCTGTTTTGCCGGCAATCCGGGTTTTGATCACATCGGCCATATGTTCGTCAATATTGGCCAGTTCATCTTTGGGCACATACGCATCCGCCCCCTTTTCAAGAGACACCTTCAGGTTGTCGGGGGTAAGTGCATGGGCGGTGAGCATCAGCGAGGGGATCTCTTTTCGGGTGGTGATATCCAGGATGTCATAGCCTTGAACACCCATAATATCCAGAACGGCGGCATCATATGTCTTTTCATCCAGAAGATTTTTTGCCGTGTCAAAGTCCCCGGCCGTATCCAGGGTGCACATATCCAGGATCTCTTCTATGGTTTCCACGATGTCGGGTTCATCATCCACAATCAGTATTCTTCGATCCTTGAGAATCTCATGATCACTGAGCGTTTCCAGGTCAAATTTTACCGTAGTGACCGGACAGGATGCTTTGAGGATCACGTGCCGGGAAGTGGACCCCAAGATCAATTTCTGGGCCCTGGACTTTTTCTTCAGGCCCAGGAAGATATGGTCCACGTCGTTTTCCTGGGCAAACATCACCAGATCTTCTCCTGGAGAGAGTCCCCGGACACTTTCCTGTGCATCGCAGGTAATGCCGGCATCTTCAATAAAGCTTCTGGCAAAGGTAAGCCCCTCCTGAGCTTTGATAATATCGGCCTGTTTTTCCGAAGCGCCGCCTTCCATGGAGGTAAGCACATAAACCAGGGACGCCTGGTGCAGTTTGGCGTAATCGCGGGCAGCGGACAGGGCTTTTCTGCCCACCTCTCCTCCATTATATCCAACCAGAATCTTCATATTCCACTCCTGTGCTATTGATGAACTTACATCCAGCGTTTACGCCGTTTATAGGATTTGACGTCCTTAAATGATTTTCTACCGCCGCCTTTGGTGATTCCCATATAAAACTCTTTAACATCCGGGTTGTTCTGCAGCTCATCAGAGGGGCCCTCAAGCACGATTTTTCCGGATTCCATGATATAGGCATAATCTGAGATACTCAAAGCCACCTTGGCGTTCTGCTCCACAACAAGAATAGTGGTGTCAAGTTCCCGGTTGATCCGCTGGATATTTTCAAATATCTCCTTGACCAGCAAAGGGGCAAGACCCAAAGAGGGTTCGTCCAGCATAAGCATTTTAGGGGAAGCCATCAGGGCCCTGGCTATGGCGATCATCTGCTGTTCACCGCCGGAGCTGTACCCGGCCATCCGGTTGGTCACCTTGGAAAGCCTGGGAAAATGCTTGTACATCAGTTCATTGTCTTCTTTGATCTTTTTTGAGCCGTCTTTACGGGTAATGGATCCGACAATGATGTTTTCATTGACGGTAAGGTGCTTGAACACCCGGCGGCCTTCGGGGACCATGACAGACCCGAGCTTGACGATATCGGTTCCAAGAAGCTGTGTGGTGTCCTTGCCGTCAAATTTGATGTACCCCTCTTTAATGGCACCGTTTTCCGGCTTTAACAGACCGCTGATGGCCCTGAGCGTGGTGGTTTTCCCGGCACCGTTGGTACCCAGAAGGGACACGATACTGCCCTTGGGAACATTGAGGCTGACGCCTCGAAGTACCTGGATAATGTCGTTGTAGACCACTTCAATATTATTGACTTCCAGCAGATTGTTTTCCATATTCCCGTTCTTTTATGTTGAAGTCACACGCACCGGGATCAAAAATCCCATCAGGGCCTGTCCCCGGTGCGTGCTGGTGTTAAACCGCAGGGCATTTCGTGCGATGTCCGCGGTGTTCTATTTCATTCTTGCCCTTACCTTTTTCATGAACTCAGATTCAATAGAGCTGATGGCCTTGAACTGCTCGCCTTTGACCTCATAAATATTGACCAGATCCACGCCGATCCGGTCAATATTGGAGTAGGATACCGGTCCCACTGTGGCAAAGGAATCAAATGCCTTGTCTCCGCTCATTTTCTGGAGCATCTTGTACAGGTTTTCCGGATTCACTTCCATCCCGGCTTTCTGTGCTGCAATGATCGCCATGGTGGGAATCTGGGCCTGGAGTATACCGGCTGCATAGTTATGCGAGTTGGCGGCCTTGTCATCCCGTCCATATTTTTTGGCAAGATCCAGCTGTTTTTTGGCTTTGGCATTGCCCTCAGAGGTCAGGTTATAGGAACAGGTCCATAAGAAGCCCTCACAGGCACCCGGTGCCAGAGCGATCAGGTCGCTGCCGCCGGTGTAATGCGCACCCAGGAAGGTAAGTTTGCCTGCTTCACCAAAAGAGGCTGCCTGGACGCCCAGTCGTTTGGCATCTTTGAGCATGGTGGCGACCGGTGACTGTACGGTATGGCAGATCACATACTGAACCCCTTTGCTCATGAGGCGTTTGAGCATGGCCGAGTTGTCCAGGTCCTTGCCGTGCTCCACCACCTCAACGATATCAATGGCCAGACCCGCTTCAACAGCCTTCTTGGTATCTTCAAGGGGGCCGCGGCCAAAAGCGGACGGGTGGATAAACATGGCCACTTTGGGATTGCCTGCACCTTTATGGTTGTTTTTGACATATTCAGCCAGGGCAACCACATTTTCAGAATAGGTGGCCACCGGGATGAAAATATAGTTGGAGTCCACCAGGTTTCCTTCATGGTAGGAGGAGGGGGCCACCGGCATCTCTTCCTCTTCAAAGTCCCGTTTCAACCCTAACGTGCTGCCGGTCGAGTAGTTCAGATAAAATACAATGCCTTCATCCAGATACTCTTCAAAATTACGCTTGGTCACATCGGTCTTGTACTGGTCATCCCGGATGATATATTCGATCTTGTCATCCCCTAACATTTTGGTGTCATTGACATACTTGAACCAGTCTTCAATTCCTTTAGAGAGCGGGTTTCCGGCATCAGATGTCGGACCTGTTATGGCACCGGAAAATCCTATCTTGTAGACTTTCCCGGCCCAGGCAGATGCTGAGAACGCAAACACTACCGCAAGAACCAGTAACGCATTAAATAGTAACGTGGTTTTGGTTTTCATGTTTCTGTTCCTCCTTTAGCTAATGTTGGTTTAGCTGGGTTTGGGTTAATGACGCATCATATTTTAAAAGCGGGCATCCGTTCACAGGTTCCGTCAATACCGGAATGGCCACAGCTTGGTATACGATTTTGCAATCCGCCACCAGTTGGCAATCCCCCTGGGCTCAAACATGAGGAAGAGAACGATCACCAGCCCGAAGGTAAACGGCTTCATGGCCGTTGACAGGTTCATGGTGGAGGGCAGATACTGACCGGCTACTTCAGACAGGTGCTCGACCTGCAGATCCAGATACTTGAGGGCGGTCGGTCCCCAGAAGGACCCGTTCAGGGTGCCCAGCCCGCCGACAATGGCCATGGCCAGATACCCGACAGACTCATGCAGGGTAAAGGATTCAAATCCCACACCCCGGTAGACATAGGCGTGAAGAGCGCCGGCCACACCGGCAAAGAAACCGGCCAGGGCAAAGGCGTACACCTTGGTCAATCCCGGGTTCATGCCCATGGCATCCGCGGCCCGGTCATTGTCCCTGACTGCAACCAGGCACCGCCCGTACTTGGTTTTCAACAGGTTGCGGATGCCGAATCCCAGGATCACCACAATGGTCAGGATCACAAAGTACCAGAACATATAGTGGTCCTTTCTTCCCACCTTGCCGGTGAACCAGAACACCCGGCCCACAAAAATGGTCTGTCCCTGGTTGAAAAAGGACATGAAGTTGATGACCCACTGGAAAATCATCTGGAAGGACAGGGTGGCGATGGCCAGGTACAGATGCTTGAGTCTCAGGGCCGGAAGGCCGACCACGGCCCCGAAGGCCGCCCCGACAAATCCGCTGATAACAATCATGACCGGCCAGAAATGGGTGATGATGATATGCCGGTCGCCGATCACCTGGCAGAATGAGGCCACTGTATAGGCACCGATACCCACAAATGCGGCATGACCGATGGAGATCAGGCCGGCAAAACCGGTGACCAGGTTCAATCCCATGACCGCCACAATGGCAATCAGAATATTATCCACGACCAGCATGTATTTGTTGCTCAGATCCATTAGGGGAATCCACACATAGAGCAGGATGAGGAAAATGGAAAAGATGGACCGGTCCAGATGGGTCAGAAAGTTTCTCTGTTCCTGTTGATACGCTGTATTGAAATTTCCTGTTGCTAACCATTGATTCGTTGACATAGGCTACACCCGTTCAATTTCATGAATACCGAATAAACCGTGGGGCTTAAACAGAAGAATGATGAGTAATATGACATAGGGCATCACGTCGCCCGTACCGTTCAGTCCCCAGTTGCCGTCCAGGTAACCGCTGGCAAACTGCTGGATCAGGCCCATGATAATGCCGGCCACGACCGCACCCAGGATGGAATCCAGTCCGCCCAGTATGACCACGGGGAACACCACAATACCAAAGGCATGCAGGGTATCAAAATTCAGTCCGGTAATGTTGCCGATAATACACCCGGCAGCGGCCGCGGACAAACCGGCTGTGGCCCAGGCCAGGCCAAACACCCTGGGTACGGAGATGCCCACGGACATGGAGCCGAACTGATCATCCGACACGGCCCTCATGGATATCCCTACGGTGGATTTTTTAAAAAACCAGGAAAAACCGCCGATCATGATAAAGGTGATGATCATGCCGACCAGCTGGGTCCATGAGATGGACACCCCGCCCAGGGACAGAGGATCCTGGGGCAGGAACGGCGGAAAGGAAAAGTTTTCCGTACCAAAAGGGGTCAGATAGATCAGGCCGTCAATGATGGAGGCCAGGCCGATGGTGACCATAATGACCGAAATGATCGGTTCCCCGATAAGCCGCCGCAAAAAGATTCGCTCTACACTCATGGCCAGAAAAAAGGTGATGACCATGCTGGCCAGAAATGAAAAGAAGATCGGAATCCCCACGGTTGTGGTCAGGTAAAAGGTGATAAATGCGCCGGCAGCTATGATCTGGCCGTGTGCAAAATTGGCCACCCGGCTGGATTTATACACCAGTACCAGGCCAAGGGCAGCCAGGGCATAGATGGAGCCGACCACCATCCCGCTGACAACAATCTGGAAAAAATAGCTCATCTAGATTCCTTTCACCGTGTAGAATTTAATATTGGTTTTTACGGTTGTGGACTGTCCATCCTGATATTGGAAAGAGGCTTCCACGTCTTTTTCATGAATCGATTCATTATACAGGGAATCATACAGGTTCTGGTAGCGCTCCTGGACGAATTTTCTCCGGATTTTCCCGGTCTTGGTCAATTCGCCGTCATCCACATCCAGCAGTTTGTAGAGCAGGGCAAAGCGCTTGATTTTAAAATGCTCTTTTTCCGCCCTTGAGTTGACATCAATCACCTGTTCCATCATCAGGTCCGCCACCTCGGGCTTACCTGAAAGGTCCATATAGGTGGTGTAGGAAATCCCCCTGTCCTCGGCCCATTTCCCTACCACAATGGGGTCGATGTTGATCAGGCAGGCCACAAAGTCCTCTTTGTTTCCGTATATCACGGCCTCCTTGATATAGGGGCTGAATTTCAGGGCGTTCTCCAGGAACATGGGGGAAAACATCTCTCCTTTATTGTTGTGCATGACGTCGGAGAGCCGGTCAATCACCACCAGATGACCGTGTTCATCAATGAAACCGGCATCACCGGAATGAAGCCATCCCCCTTCCAGAAGTTCTTCGCTTTTTTCAGGCAGGTCATAATAACCCGGTGATACAGATGCTGATCTTGAGAGGATCTCACCCTCTTCGGAGATTTTGCAATCGGTCCCGGGCAGGGGCTTGCCCACTGTTTCGGGCCGGACATCCCCGTCCCGGTGCATATAGGCGATACCGGTAATTTCGGTCTGGCCGTATATCTGTTTGAGGTTCACCCCGATGGCCTGATAAAAGGTGAACAGCTCCGGTCCTAGTGCAGCCCCGCCGGTATAAGCCCTTCTGAGGCGCAGCAGGCCGATCTGGTTGACCAGGGGCCTGAACACCATCTGGGTACCCAGCCAGGACAGCGCCTTGAGGCCCAGCGGCATGGCTTCGCCGGTCATGCGGTATTTGGCTGCCTTCAGGCCGATATCCATGAAATAGTTGTAGAATTTTTTATTGAGCCAGTAGGACTGGTCAATCTTGAGCCAGATTTCCGACCGTATGGTTTCATAGATCCGGGGTGCGCCGAACATGAAATGGGGGCCGATCTCTTTGAGATCCGACATGGCGGTTTCCACGGATTCAGGGAAGTTAATGGTAATTCCCGTGGCCATGGCAACCCCGAATGAGTTCATCTGTTCACCGATCCAGGCAAAGGGGAGAAAAGATACGTATTCATCCGTGGATTCCAAGGGATCCACCTTTGTGATCTGGACGCCCATATTGATATAATTTCTATGGGTCATCATGGTGCCCTTGGGAAGGCCTGTGGTACCGGAGGTGAGGCACAGATGGCATGGATCATCCGGATGACCGTGGTCAACAAGGCTCTCGAACAGGTCGGGTTCCTTGTCGTGGACCGCTCCTCCCATCTTGTAAAGTTCCCGGATATCGATGAACCAGTCATCGGACATATACTCCCTCATACCCCGCGGGTCTTCGAAAATCACCTTTTTGACCCTGGGGATCTGGTCCCGGACATCCAATACCTTGTCCACCTGTTCCTGGTTGTCACAGAACACGGCGCTTACCTTCAGATACTGGAGGATCTGGGCGATTTCATGGGGCATACTGGTCTGGTAGATCCCGGCAGACATGGCACCCACGGAATGGGCACCGATAGCGATGAACACCAGTTCCGGGATATTGTCTGAAATGATGGCAATGGTGTCTTCCTTGCCAATACCTAACTCTTTGAGCCCTAAGGCAGTTTTCCGCACATGGTCATAGTAATCTTCCCAGGTGTAGGTGTTCCAGATCCCAAAGTCTTTTTCCCTTAAAGCCGGTCTTTGAGGGGTCTGGCCGACCCGCCAGCGAAGCAGTTGAGGAATGGTGTAGTCAAGCAGTTTATCCGTATCACTCATCAATCTATTCCTCCCCGATATAGGCTTCGATTACTTTAGGATTCTGGGCAACTTCTTTCGGAGTGCCTGAGCCGATGACCTCGCCAAAGTCCAGAACATAGATCCGGTCGGATATATCCATTACAACCCCCAGATCATGTTCAACCAGAACGACTGTGATCCCCCGTTCTTTCTGGATATCCATCACAAACCTTACAATATCCTCTTTTTCCTCCAGGTTCATACCGGCCATGGGCTCGTCCAGCAGAAGGATGTCCGGAGCCAGTGTCAGCGCCCTTGCCACCTCCACCTTTTTCTGAACCCCGTAACTCAGATTTCCCACCAGGCTTTTCCGGTAGGGCTCAAGTTCCATGAAATCGATGACATCCTCGACATATGCACGGTTTTCTGCTTCGATTCTCGAGGCCTTCCCGAAAAAAAGGATGGCGTGCCAGAAACTGTATTTCAAGTTCTGGTGACGGGCCAGCAGCAGGTTGTCCAGGACCGAGAGACCTGAAAACAGCTCAAGATTTTGAAATGCCCTTGCAATGCCCATATTGGACACTTGGTGGGGGGAGGCGTGGGTCAGGGGTTTCTCCTTGTAGAATATATCCCCCCGGGTTGGATGGTAGAATCCTGAAATACAATTCAGCAAACTGGTTTTACCGGCGCCGTTGGGGCCGATGACAGAGGTGATCAGACCGGGTTCTATGGTCATGTTCACTTTGGAAAGCGCTTTAAGCCCGCCAAAAGAAAGAGTGACATCCGAAATAGTTAATTGCGTCATAAACCATCCCAATATAGCTGTCAGAACGTTAATACCGCCCCCCTTACATCAGCGGGGGGAACTTATCATGCTGTTTTTAGTTGCTGTACTGTTGCTTTACCGCCTGTCGGTCAATTGAGCCGTCATCCGCTTTAGGCAGTTCGGATATGAACTCAACATACCTGGGTTTCTTATACCCTGCAATTTTGCTGGCCGTAAACGCCACCAGTGCTTCGGCTGTCAGGGCCTGTCCTTCGTTGAGGGAGCAGACGGCCTTGATGCCTTCCCCGAATTTCGGGTCCGGCACACCGAAAACGCAAACATCCTTGATGGCCGAATGCGCCAAAATGACTTTTTCCACCTCGGCTGGAAACACATTTTCCCCACCCGGTTTGATCAGTTCTTTTTCGGCCTTCCGGCCTTTGAAAAACAGAAATCCATCGGTATCAATCATACCGAGATCGCCGGTGTGGTGCCAGCCTTCTCTGAAGGTGTGGGCATTCAGGTCGTCGGCATTCCAATATCCCTGGAACACCAGAGGGCCCCTGACCACGATCTCTCCGGTACTGCCCGATGGGAGCGCGTTGTCAAAGTCATCCACAATTTCAATGTTTGCCAGCATGGAAAGTTTTCCAGCTGAGCCCGGTTTTGCAAAGTATTCTGAAAAGGTGATCAGCCCTGATGTCTCGGTTTGCCCATACATGGTCCAGAATTTTGAAGATGTCATGGATTCCCATTTCTCAACCACTTCCGGTGTTTCAATCCCGGCTGCAACTTTCAGGCTGGACAGGTCGAACCGGCCGTCTTGTGCCGCTTCCATCAGGGTATTCAATATAGGAGGGAAAGAGCCGATAATGCTTATATCCTGGCTCTGGATAAGGTCTAATGTCAGGTTGGGGTCAAATTTTTCAAGAATGACGTTTTTGCCTTTTGCAAGCAGGGTTCCCAGGCCAAGGTTTACCCCCATGATATGGAACAGGGGCAGAATATTCAGGTGTGCCCAGGAGGAATCCATACCAAAGGTCCAAGCGGCCTGCATACTGGCCAGGATCGCATTTTCCTGACTGAGTATGGCACCACGGGGTTTCCCTTGGACGGCTGCTGTGTGGATGATGATGAACGGGTCATCCCCACTGCCGGTTGGTACGGGGTTCGAAGCGTCATTTTTGTATAGTGTTGAAAAATCGTCGTAATTCTGTGAGGTCGTGTTTTCGGGATCAATGACGAAGCATTGGTTCAAAAATTCGAACCGGCCTGCAAGTTTTTCAGCCGTATCTGCAAGGCCGCTGTCACTGATCAATATCTGCGGTGTGGTATCTTCCACAATACCGCTGATCTCTTCGTAACTGAGACGCCGGTTGATCAGGACAAGTGACAGGCCCAGTGCGCTGGCTGCCCCGAACAGATGGAAAAACGCCGGGTGATTGGCGCTCAGAACACCGATACGGCTGCCGGGCTTGAGATTCAATGCCCCAAGTCCGTTGATCAGCCGACAGGTGTGTTCAAACAGATCGGCATAGGAGGTGTCATGTCCGTTGGCGTGAATGGCGGTGAGCTGGCCCGAGTGGTTTGCATGTTGTTCATAGATGTCAAAAAGTGTCAAACTGCGAAGATTATTCATTCTGGTTTGTTTCTCCGTAAAACGAATCAATAATGTTAATCTTTCAGTTCATCAGGCGTGCAGCCCTTGGGCTTTTCAGCCATCCCCCGCTGCAAGAAAGCTTTCCTAACGAGCGCTCAGTCTTTGATGTCAGTAATAGTTTAAATCAATCGGATTTGTCAAAGACTTTTTTTTATTTTTTTTGGGGCTGCGTGGCCCGCACTGGCCGCTGCGGCAGGGAAAAAAACAAAAAATTCAGAATGCCCGGATTGGTGGCATCCGGTGATGTTTTCCACGAACGGACACTGGCCGATGTCACCCGGACAAGCCGCTTCAGGATCCTTGGCCAGGTATCGGCACCGCCTGGATTCCATGTTCAGGGAAAACCCCAGCCGTTCTGAGAAAATTTTCATTCTCAACAGGTCCGCCCCCTTGCCGCCTGCATTAAATGAAAACGGGGTTTTGGTGGAGTACAGCAGGGTATCCTGTGTGGAAAAAAAGCCTTCAAAGATGTTATTCTGGGCATCCTCTTCAATGCCCACGCCGAAATCGTGTACAAGGAACAGAAGGCCTTTGCCGGAACGGGACGTATGGATATCAATTTTGCCCAGATCCGGTGTGTTCTCGATGGCATTCTTGACCAGTCCGTCAATGATTTTGGTCACAATATCAACGGGCATGAGAATTTCGGGCAGATCACGGTCCAAGTGAAGGGAAATGTCAAGATTCCTAAAATGGCTTTGCTGTTTGATCCGGTCCAGCCGATGTTTGAGCAAGTCGCCAAAATCGATCAGTTGGTGCACCAGGTCCCTGGGCCCGAACTTCTCATCAATGAGGGTATGGATCCCGTCGAGGATTGTACCGGCATCCCCGGACCGGTCCTCTATCATGGTTTCAAGTTCGTCCTGACAGACCTCGAGCATCTTGATCAGCATCCGCTGGGCAGAGTAAGTCTTATCCTGCATAATATCTGCCACTTCACCCTGGATATCCACAATGCGGTCCAGGTTTCGCTCGATACGACCAAGGGTCTTTTCCCATTTTTCAACCGGCAGGGATTCCAGTTTTTTTCTCAGGATGTTCAGTGATCCCGTGAGGACCGCCACCGGTGTTTTCAGTTCATGGGAGAGATGATTGATGGCTTTGCCTTTGGCCCGGTTCATGGAGGCCACTTCCCGGTATGCCTTTTTCACTTCTTCGGAAAAGCGTGCATTTTCAATTGAGATGGCGGCTGTTCCGGCAATCATGGTCATCAGTTCGGTGTCATTTTCGTTAAAGACACCATTTTTCTTATTGATGGCACACAGCACGCCGATAATACGTCCCTCGCTGCGGATCGGGACTTCAAGCAGGCTGCGGGTGGTGTACCCCAGTTTCTGGTCTCGTTCCGGGTATTGCTGCCGGGAATCGTCCGTATCATCCAGCATGGCAGGCTCCCCTGTCCTTAATACCTGGCCGGCCAGGACCTGGTCGGCGCCGAACCGGACCTCTTTCACCCGTTCCTCAGTATCGCTGTCATCATAGGATGCCCCCAGAAAGAAAAATTCATCTTTGAATTCATCATAGATCAATACCAGGGCCCCTTCGGTCCTGAGAAGCTCTTTAACCTCCTTGGTGATATAGTTCATCAGGTCGGACAGCTCCGGGTATTCCGGCAGGTTCCGGCTGATGCGGAGTATGGTTGTATTATTGGCAGCCAGGCGTTTTTCCCGTGTGATGTCCCTTAAAATGACAACGTTTTCCGTATTCTCGGCCCGGTTCCTGGCATAGGAAGCTGCCCAGAGAACCACATCCAGAAGCTGACCGTCCTTTGTGAGCCGCTGGGTTTCATATCGTGGGAGGGCCTTGTTTTCTATGAATTTGCCAAGCATGGCATGGGTTTCTTTTTCAAGATGGTCCGGCACAAAAGGCACTTGGTTACCCACAAGCTCCTCAAGGGTCCATCCAAAGGTGGAGGTAAAGGACGGGTTGACATAGGTGACCAATCCATCCCGATCATAGACAATAATGGGGTAGGGGACAAACTCCAGGATCATTTTGTACCGCCGGTTCAACTCCCGGGTGGCACTTTCCGCGTTTTTTTCAACCGTGACGTCCTGCAGGGTTTCCACGGCACCCACGATATTATGATGGATATCCTCAATGGGTGCGGCAGTGAAAAACAACCATTTGCCCGCCTCTCCAAGGTCCGGGAAAAAATCGCTCGCCGCGTAACGGCCCTGCTCCTGCAGGGCTTTATGGAATTTCGGGCCGTAATGTAGGTTGATTTGATCATCGGTGGGATCGGTAATGATCAGGTCAGCCATGACCGGTCTTTTATTGGAGTAGAACGCTTTCCACTGATTTTCGGTTCCGATCATCTCCTGGGCCCGGTATCCGGTCAGCTCTTCGCAGGCCCTGTTAAAATGGGTAATTTTGTGATTTTCATCAATGACAAAGATGGGGATCGGTGCTTGGTATATGATGGTGTTCAGTGTGCGGTTCTGGGTTTCAAGTTCCTGTATTCGCTTTTCCAGCGCCTCTAAACGGCGGTCATCACTGTTCATAAAAAAGCTCCAAAAGACTTTACAAGACTCATTGTTCCCCGTATAACATTAGGACCGTTCGGTTCGAAACCATGCTTTTGGGCCGAAACCAAGCTTTTATGAGACGATTGATCAAAAGCTGAAATCAATTATATGATGATTGGGTTAAATTGCAAGGGTTTTAATCGATGAGTAAAAAATTACCTGACCAGACCATTAAAACAGAATTGCTGATCCATGACCTCAAAGTTCCCATCTCGGTAATTGATGCCGGCGCAAAATCCCTGCTTAACCGTCAGGATTCCTACGGACCTTTGACGGAAAAGCAGGTCAAGGTTCTCAAACGGATATTACGAAATACCCTGACCACGCAGCGTCTGGTGAATGATGCCCTTGAGTTGGGACGCTCTAGAGAGGGGGTGATGATTACCAGTGACTTTTTGGTATCGTCTCTGGTGATATCTGTACTCATGGAGGTATTTGATCTCTCTAACGCCAATATATCCGATATCATCCGGCAGATCGAATCCTATGAAGAGCTCTGCCAATGCGTTCACTCCAGCGGGTTGATCCTTTGCTTTAACAGGGAAACCTGGCAAACCACGGTCCACCAGGATGAAGCCAAAGTCCGCCAGATTCTGAGAAACCTGGTCACCAATGCGTTCAAACACCGCGCAAACTGGATTGAAATCGCCGGTTGTATTGAGCAGCAATGTCTGGTGTTTCGTGTAAAAGATGACGGCAAGGGCATCCCGCCGGTGGATCACCAGCGGATTTTTCAAACCTATTTCAGTGGGGGGGTGCCCATTGACAGTGCCATCCGGAGCCATGGCCTCGGACTTGCCGGGGTAATGGTCCTGCTCAGGGATATGGGCGGAGAGTTGATCCTTGAAAGCGATGACGGCAAAGGGGCCGAGTTTATCGTCAAAATTCCGATTTAGGCCGGGTGTATCAGGTCATTTTCTGGACGTCATCACGGGAGTCCAGGTACTTCTTATCAAATTCATCCCAGAAGTTCCTGTCTTCATCGCGCCACCGGTTTCCGAAAAATTTATCAAATACCGGTCTTAAGTTGGAGAACCATTTGAGGTTGGCAGGCTTTCCCTTCTGTTTTGTAGCCAGAATATCTTCTACAAAAGTGGTGATATCCACCATCTTATCCTTGGGTACATAGGCATTGGCGCCCATCTCTATGGATTTTTTCAGGTTGTCGGGGCTCAGGGCATGGGCGGTCAGCATGATGGAAGGAATATTAAGCTTACAGGTTGCCTCCAGCAGATCATATCCCTTTACACCCATGATGTCGAGGATTGCCAGGTGATACACATTTTTCTTGAGAAGCGTGACTGCCTCCAGAAAAGAGGAGGCGGTATCCACCTCGCACATATCCAGAAGTTCGCTCAGGGTCTCCAGGATGTCCGGTTCATCATCGACGACCAGTATCTTCTTTCCGGCCAGGATATCTGCTTTATTCATGTATTCACCTGTGTTTAAATTGTTTTAGCACGTCAAGAACATAGTTGATATCTGCCGGTGTATGGGCGGCATTGATCTGGAAACGGATGGTTTCGTCTCCCCGGGGAACCACCGGGAAGGTGAGTCCAACCACCAGAACCCCCTGCTCAAACAGGTATTGGACAAGATCATGGGTCTTTTGTGTGTCCCTGACCATCAGGGGAACCACCGGATGGGGGCCGGGAATCGATTCAAATCCCAGGTCTTCAAGCCCCTGTCTGAACTGATGGGTCCGCTCTCTGAGGTGTGCAAGCAATTGCTGACCCTCTTCACTGTCGCAGATATCCAGGGCTTTGCTCGCAGCGGCACAGTCGGCAACACTCAGTGGGTTGGTATAAATATAGGTATCTGCTTTTTGGCGCACCGACTCAATAATGGTATCGCTGCCGGCAATAAATCCGCCGTTCACACCAAAGGCCTTGCCAAAGGTTCCCACAATGATATCGGGCTGGCTGTTGCAGAAATCCGGCGTTCCCCTGCCGGTGTCTCCATAGGCGCCGATGCCGTGGGAGTCATCCACCACAGTGATCACCCCGTCCTTGAATCTGGCATCGTATTCAGCGCAGATCTCTTGGATCTGGTCGATGGGGGCATAGTCTCCTCTCATACTGAAGATCCCGTCAAATACGACGATCACCCGTTCAATGTCGGGGCGGACCTCATCCAGGCAGTGTCTCAGGTCTCCCATATCATTGTGTTTGAATATCCCTTTGTTCTCCCGGGGGATATTGGTGATGCGCATGGCCCGGATGATGCTGTTGTGGTTCAGCTGGTCCCCGATCCAGTGGGTTTTTTTACCGGAGATCGAAAGGGCCAGTCCGCAGTTGGATGTGTAGGCGGAGTTGAATATCTTGGCCGCGGGTTTTCCGACAAATTTAGCCACACGCCGTTCAAGCTGATCATGGTAGCTGAAGGTGCCGTCAATGAACCGGACGGCTCCCGGGCCCACGCCAAATTCATGGGTAGCCTGGTCTGCGGCTTTGATCAGTTCGGGATGACAGGAGAGCGAGAGATAAGAGTTGGAATTGAGCCGGATAAAAGACTGATTAGATCCCTTGAGACGATATCGGGGGCCGAATCCATTTTTCGGGGGGGTATACGCGGTGATGATTCGTTCCGGGATCTTTGCCCGTCCTTCGTTTTTCAGTACGTAAAGTTCATTGGCCAGTGAAATATCAAGCTTATCAGTAGACATAAACGCTCCTGAGAGTTACAAATTTAGATGTTCCAATCCAGTATCACCTTTCCGGATTTTCCGGATGACATGATTTCAAAACCTGTTTCATATTCGGTATAGTTAAACTTATGGGTGATTAGCGGGGTGATGTCAAGTCCGGTCTGCAGCATGGAGGTCATTTTATACCAGGTTTCATACATCTCGCGGCCGTAAATGCCTTTTATGGTGAGCATGTTGAACACCACGGTATTCCAGTCAATCTCGGTGTGGTCCGGCATGATTCCCAACATTGCGATTTTGCCCCCGTGACACATGTTTTCGAGGATGGAATTTAATGCGGCAGGGCTGCCCGACATCTCCATGGCCACATCAAACCCCTCTTTCATACCCAGCTGTTTCTGAACATCCTTAAGGTCGGTGCGGGTCACATCGACGGCAAGTGTTGCACCGGCTTTTTGTGCCAGATCAAGGCGGTAGGGGTTGATATCGGTGACCACCACAAAGCGGGCGCCGGCATGTTTGGCAATGGCAGCGGCCATGCATCCGATGGGCCCGGCGCCTGTAATCAGGATATCCTCGCCAAGCACATCAAATGAAAGGGCGGTATGGGTGGCGTTTCCCAAAGGGTCAAAACAGGCCAGGATATCTTTGGGGATGGTTGGGTCACAATACCAGACATTGGTCACCGGGATGGCCAGGTACTGGGCAAACGCACCGGGTCGGTTGACCCCCACCCCCTGGGTGTCCATACACAGGTGACGCCGGCCGGCCAGACAGTTCCGGCAATGTCCGCAGATCAGGTGCCCCTCTCCGGAAACCAGGTCCCCGGGTTTGAAATCCTTGACATGGCTTCCCACCTGTTCAATGGTCCCGACGAATTCATGCCCGATATGCATGGGAACCGGGATGGTTTTCTGGGACCAGGCGTCCCAGTTGTAGATGTGGACATCCGTCCCGCATATGGCGGTTTTCTCTATCTTGATGAGCACGTCATTGTGATCGATTCTGGGGATGGGAACCTCTTCAAGCCAGAGCCCCTTTTCCGGTTTCGATTTTACCAGTGCTTTCATTGTTTTCATGGTTGGTGCCTCAGTTGTCTGTTTATCATATCAACTGAATGGACAGTAACACAGATACGTTCTCATTTCCATTCGAAAGTCCTAGTATTGTGATGCCGTAACGGAGTCGTTGCTGCTTGTTTGAAGCCATTATCCTTCCACCGCTCATGTTTTTTTAACATCAGGAGGGGTTGATTATCGATTCCAGGTGTGGTTTAATGACCGGTAAGTACGGTTCAACAAGACAGAATCCAATGTCCTGTCCTTTGTTGATCAGCTTTGAGGGGGAAACGATAACGACTTGATCGGGGCTCCCTCTTGTTGTTTCAACGACCCGCTCCCCTTCCGGGATCATCAGAGATCCCCCCCGGCAGTCACCCCCGTTATAAATGAGTTAATTTGGAGGTGTGATGCATATGTTACTGACCAGGCCCGGGCGTGAAAAAAAGATCACTGTCCTGCTGATCCTTTTTGTCGCATTGGGCATGACCCTTGCTGCTGGACACTGGGACCCGATCCAGGCCCAGGAACCGGCAGAAGAAGATGATATTTTGACTCTCCTGCCGTCAATCATCGCTGGCAGCCCGGCCTGCTGCCCGATCAGTTACAGGGACAGCGACCCGAAATATGGCCTGCAGTATCTGGGACTGTACTACTTCAGCCCGGATATGTCCCACCGGAAATACGGGCTGGCCCAGCTGTCAGACCTTGACTTCAACCGGCTGTCCCTCTCTGATCGTCGAAAGGTGGCAGACAAGCTTTTAAGCACACTGTTTTTCGGCTACCCTGAAGATGTGCTCCTGGAAAAAATTAACGCCAGGCGATTCCTGTGCAACGTGCGAAAAGGACTGATGGAAGAGACCAATGACATGGTGGCGGTGGAAGTGGAAATACGGGATGAGGCGCGCTACTACCACAGTGACTATGCGGTCAACGAGGTGTATGATATCCTTGCACGGTTTTATGCCATGGAGCACCTGGACCGGCATTATCTTCACAACTGGATGGCGTATATCCTGACCCAGACCATCCTGTTTTCGCCGGCCTATGAGCTGGATTCCACCCACTACCCCAACGTGGCCAGTGTGTACAACTGGCTGGTTATTGATATGAATGACGACATCGGCATGCGTTATTCCACCTATCTCCACATGACCGATTCCAACAACTGGCGTCGTTTCCGCAGCCCCGAGGATAACGGCCGCGAGATGCTGGAGATCTATGCCTTTGATTTCGCAGACGCCCATGTGCCCAGGGCGGCCAGAACCCTGCAGAACTGGTACCTGGACGAGGACGGGGACACCCTGGTGATCGGGCTCAACGAGAATACCGTCCCCCAGTATCTGTTTGATACCTGGGTGACCACGGGGTTTGATTTCTACCGGGAGCTGGTCAAGTCAGATGGATTCCATGAAGGTGTGACACGCAGGCTGGTGGATTTTTTCTTCCTTGAGCACGGGGAGGCCCAGAAGGCTCAGATCACCGCCGCCATTGTGCAGAGCCAGCCCGAAACCTGGCAGGACATCCTGGTGCAGATCGTATTTTCCGAAGAGTATCTGCTGCATACCAGCAGGGTCAAGAGTGCCGAGGAGATGTTTTATTCGCTGGTCAAAAAACTGAATTACAAACATCATCAATATTCATTCTCTACTTTGACAGAAGAACTCAGCGACATGAACCAGGCGACCATGAAGTACAAGCTTGGCAAGCTGGACCGGGTGCCGCTTGATACCATCTCCTTTGCCGAATATCACAAGTTTATCCGGGAGCGGGTCCTGATTCGAAATGTGTGCGGCACAGAAGAGGAAAACGATTACTTAGGGTATAGCAACTACGGGTGGCGGTCGGCACAGGTGCTGTCCGAGGATTATTTCACCTACATAGAGTTGAACCCTATTGAGACGTTGACATCCTTTATCAATTACCTGTTTAATTTCATGATCCACAGGAATCCAACTGCAGCGGAACGTGACATGTTCATCCGAAACATGCTGGATTCGGAACACGGAGGGTATTTGTGGGGCTATAATTTCAACCGTATGGATGAAGATAAGCCGGGCTGCTACTACACCCGTGAGAATGCGGCAGAGGATGTTTTTGACTATATGTCGCGTTTGACCGAATTCTACCGATTCCAGGAGGTGCAATAATGAACCGGCGAAAATTTTTATCATTGTCTTTAAGGGCCGGGGCCTGTTGCCTGCTGCCGGGGTTTCCCTCAACTGTAAAAGCAGCGCCAATAGATGACGTGGTGTTCAATCCATCCGTATATGCCGCCAACCAGCCCCAGACCATCATGATCTTCCTGTACGGAGGGGCAAGTGAACTTGGCGGCAACTTCACCAATTACAACCAGTTCAAGAACCTCTCCCAGAGCAGTTACGAAACGCATTTCAGGAGCGGGAACCTGGTGCCCACCCCCAATGGTTTCTGGCAACGGGCAGGGGGCACCACTATGGAGTCACTGCTCTCGGTAGGTGACCTGAATGTCTTCCGAACCTGTTTCAGCCAGGTGAGGTGGGATAACGGGAACCGTTCCCACGGCAGCTGTGTGGCCCAGAATCAGCGGGGCTCATTCAATGAGGATGCTGCCGGGATTTTTG
>QZLA01000392.1 GCA_004796375.1 Desulfobacteraceae bacterium | reverse complement strand
GTATTAGACCAAGCATTGGGTGTTTTCATGACTGATCTCTCCCAAGTCTGGTTGTCGTAATCGTGCAAAATTAATCAGGATTTTGGCTGAGTATAATACATATTTCAGAAATAAAAAAGGAGAATGAATGTTATGACATTACAACGAAGACTCAGTTTTTTGACAGAAGTGACCGTGGTTCTGGTACTGATTCTGACCGGCACGGGAATGTGCGGAAAGGTCGGGTACAATTACATCTCGGTTCAACAACTCAAGACACGCATGGATGCGGGGGATCATGAAAACAGATCACTGGCGACTGTTCTGCCAGGAATCGTGGTGTTAACCACTTCCAGTCACGGGTTCTTCCCTGCCAATCCAATCAAGGATAAGAGTCTTTACTTGACCTTGAGTCAAATAGCTGAAACAATCAACTCAAATTGTGAGTCGATGAGTAAATATATCTAACTTGATCGATGACAATCGAATTTCTAAACCAGGCTGCCGAATATAGACATTACCGTACCACTGATTTGAAATAGGGATTTTAGCCGGGATGAGCCAATTCAAAAAATTATGCATTCTGCTGCTCGTTTTCTGCCTGCTTTCTTTCTGGGATGGTTTGGCCATCACACAGACCGTCAAAAAAACAGGTATAATAAGAGAAACGGTATGGTCTGACTGGGAAGAGATTCGATATGCCAGTGACGGCGATATGGCTTTAAAAGTAAAAACGCGGATATACCGCAAAGGCCTCCTGTCCTCTCGACGGGGAAAGCCTTTAGCAAAGTATCTGATTCTACCCAAAGCGGCCCTGGCTGATCATATCAATACCTGGTCAGAAAGCCCCATGGACTTTCGGAGGGACAAGTTTGCAAAAAACACGTTGCTCACCAGGGTTGATCTATATCCGGATGACCACAGGGATCACGCATATATCATACCGCCGGCCCTGACGACAGGCATCCGGAACATCTCTTCGCAATTGCCTGATAAGTTTGGAGAGAAGGTCACCATAAAAATACTCAAGCAAGACCTTTATGATTTGTTTGATACCAGAGGGTACAGTAAGCACTATAACGAAGTGGCCCATAAATACCAGTACGAAAACGGCCGATTATTTTTTCCTGATCAACCTTACAATGCCAAACGCTATGTTCAGTTCCATATTGAGCATCAGGGGAATTGGGAAAAGAAAACATGGTTCTGGTATCCGGTGCAGCTGGCTCGATTCGGCCCTTCTCAGCTGCTGGATATTGTATGCATACCGATATATGTTTTTAGAGGCTGCAGGGATTTTAACCGTGCATTTGGGGGGTAATAAGGAAACCATGATGAATATTCAAAGAATTGCAGCCTTTTCAAAAGGTAACACAGGCGGTAATCCGGCCGGGGTGGTCATTTGCGATGAGATGCCCTTGGAAAAGGACATGCTGAATACGGCAAAACAAGTGGGCTACTCTGAAACAGCATTTTTAAGCCCTTACAAAGAAGGATGGAGAATCCGTTATTTTTCACCGGAGATAGAGGTTGAGTTCTGCGGACATGCCACAATTGCCAGTGGCGTTGTTTTAGGTGAACGTTTTGGCGAGGGCATGTATGCACTTTTTCTCAACAACGGCGAGATTAGCGTGGATGTGATCAAATCTTTGAGTGGCACATACTCAGCAGCCCTGCAGTCACCGGAAACATGGTCGGATGTTGCACCGCAGGTGTATGTTAAAGACATTCTCAGTCAATTCCAGTTAGACACCGCTGACATAGATCCCAACTTTCCGGTTCGGTTTGCATTTGCCGGTGCAAAGCATCTTGTTATCGTCTTGAAAGACCGCCAGACACTTTCAGAAATGAATTATCATTTTGAGAATACAAAAGCATTGATGCTCAAGGAGGATGTTGCAACAATCAGCCTGCTGTGGCCTGAATCGGAAGAGGTATTCCATTCCCGTAATGCATTTGCGCCCGGCGGGGTATATGAGGACCCGGCCACAGGTGCGGCAGCAGCGGCGTTGGCAGGATATTTGCGGGATATTGATTGGCAAGGAAAAAGAAAATTTGAGATTATCCAGGGTGAAGACATGGGATGTCCATCACGCCTGTTCGTGGAATACACGTTAACGCCCGGGGAAAGCATAAAAGTGTCAGGGGAAACGCGATCGATTAGTAATGAAAATTAAAACAGAAACAGACAGTATTCTTCAAATCTACCATTTTTCAATAGGAATTGCTCTTTTCGGTTGGACAATGTCATTGATTATACTATTTCTATTGATTAAAGGCTTGATCAATGAAACCCTGTCAAAAGAACACTTAATCTCACTTCCTGTTTCATTCCTGATCTCTTTTTTTGGCGGCTCTGCGTTCGGTAAAAAAGAAGTTTTTACGGTTAACAAGAATTCAAGAACAATCGATTGGTCCCGCAGGGGAATATTCGGGGAAGCAAAAGGGAAGATACCATTTGACCACATATTAGAGGTCATCATACAAAAAACGATGAATGGCTCAACGTACAGCTATCGCCTATCCGTTAAAACAGAAACAGGAATCATTCCTGTATCGCAAGTTTATTCTTTGGGTGCAAAGGAAGAATGCGAGACAATACAAACTAAAATTATAAAAATGATTTCATAACAAGACACTGGTGTTGGGGGGAAACCGCTATGGCGAATGAATAGGAGGGGTATGTCTGCGAAAGAAACTCTGGTAAATACATTCGGCACCCTGGTGGTAATTGTCATCGCCATTATTTGTGCGACTGTTATTCCCTTTGAAATCATAAATTCCAAGAGCCATACTGTATTTACAGACATCGGGAATTT
>QZLA01000071.1 GCA_004796375.1 Desulfobacteraceae bacterium | reverse complement strand
GCGGGGCAGTGAGCTGGTCAAGCAGATCCTCTCCTTTTCCCGGCAATCTGAGCAGAAGCGGCTGCCGGTCAAGTTTCAACTGATTCTGAAAGAGGTGATCAAGCTCTGCCGGTCAACCATTCCGGCCAATATTGACATCGTCCAGGATATTCAGCCGGATTTCGGGTATGTCATGGCAGATGCGACCCAGCTTCACCAGGTGGTCATGAACCTGCTGGCCAATGCCTACCAGGCGCTTGAACACAACAGCGGCAGGATTTCCATTGAACTCAAAAAGATGGCGTTGGATGCTGTGGGGGCCTCGATTCTGTCGATCCCGCAGGGCGCCTATGCCATGCTGGTGGTATCAGATACCGGTGTGGGTATCCCGCCTGAACATATGGACAAGATTTTCGACCCCTATTTCACCACCAAGGAGAGTGGAAAGGGTACCGGTCTCGGATTGGCAACGCTGTACGGGATTGTCAAGGATCACCAGGGGGAAATCCGGGTTCACAGTGTCCCGGGAACCGGGACCACGTTCAAAATTTATCTGCCTCTGATGGAGGAGGCACCTTTGACCCAAGCCGCGGGTAAACCTCCTGCCTATCCCAAGGGCAATGAACGGATTCTTCTGGTGGATGATGACGCCTCTGTGGCCCGGGTGGAAACCCAGCTCCTTGCCCGCCTCGGATACCGGGTCACAAGGAAGACCAGCAGCCTTGAGGCCCTGGATACATTCAAGGCGGACCCGGAAGGGTTTGATGTTGTGATCACGGACATGGCCATGCCCAAAAAAACCGGTGCCCAGCTTGCCAGAGAGATCCTGGAAATCCGGCAGGAGATGCCGGTGATTCTCTGTACCGGTTACAGCGACCGGATCGATGCGGATACAGCCAAAAAGATCGGCGTGAAAGGGTTCTTGTTAAAGCCGGTGACCTATTCTGGCCTGGCCCAGGCGGTCCGAAAACTGCTGGATCAGGGCTAAGCCGTTACTCTCTGACCAGAGAGGCTGCCGGCTCTACCGGGTAACAATTAGCACAGTGCAGGAGACCCGGGGGAGTATTTGGCAAAGGGGTTTGCCAGCCTCACAGATATGGTGTAGGATAACCTGAATGATGTTAATTTTGGTTACGATGATGGTTTAGTCCGAAAGGGTTTTGAAGGGCAGTCCGTCGAAACATTGAGCAGCGAGTGACATATCATTTTTTAAACCTGTCTTTTGCGGGAGAGTGGGCGCATCTTGAGCCGGAGTATCTGGCATTTCAGTTTAACGCATCACTGAACCGGGTCCGCATCGCCATCCTTACGGCGGTTTTCTTTTATGCGGGTTTCGGGATCCTGGACGCCATCATCGCCCCGGAGCAGAAATTCCTGTTCTGGATTATCCGCTACGGTGTCGTCTGCCCCCTGGCCATTGGCGTATTTGCGTACACATTTTTCCCGAAATTTGAAAAATATGATCAGCCGTGTCTTTTCGCTATCTGTCTGCTGGGTGGTGTGGGGATTGAAATGATGATCATTACGGCCGATCCCCCGGCCATGTATTCCTATTATGCCGGGCTGATCCTGGTGTTTATCATGATCCATACCTTTATCCGCATGCGTTTTTTATGGGCCAGTGCATGTTCCTGGCTGATCGTGGCGTGCTACGAGGTCGGTGCGTTATGGCTGTCAGATACACCGGCGATTATCCTGATCAATAATAATTTCTTTTTTATATCCGCAAATATTTTCTGTTCCCTGGCCGGATATTCCATTGAGCTGAATTCCAGGAAACGGTTTTTTTCAAATATGCAGCTGGAAAACGCAAAAAATGAAATATCCCGGGCCAACCTGGTCCTTGACCAACGGGTAAAGGAGCGTACAAAGGATCTGTTGGCAGCCAACGAGCGGCTGAACCGGGAAATCAGGGAGAAAACAGAAATCGAGAAATCCCGCCTGAAACTTGAGCAGGAGCTGAACAAACGGCAGAAGCTTGAGGCAATCGGGACCCTGGCCGGTGGGATTGCCCATGACTTTAACAATATCCTGGCCTCGGTGGTGGGGTACGCCGAACTTTGCCTGGAGACGCTGGACAGAGGCACCGGTGTTTATGAAGATGTGCAGCACATTCTTAAAGCCGGATTGAGAGGAAAAGGCTTGACCAGCCAGATACTGACGTTCAGCCGACAGGACGAGCATGATTTCAGGGCGGTACATCTGGGTCAGGTGGTCAAAGAGACCTTGCAGCTCTTACGGGCAACCGTGCCGGCAGGCATCGATATGTCCCAGCAGATCACAAGTGATGCCATCGTCCACGGAGATGAGAACCAGCTGCACCGGGTGGTGTTGAACCTGTGTACCAATGCGTACCAGGCCATGGAGGGGGCCGTTGACAAGGAGGCCAAAGGCCGGATTGAGGTGAGTGTTGAAGAGGGAACCTGCCGGTTTAACCATGAAGCTGAATCCGCTCATGGCACGATTGATTTCCCCGAGGACCACGGCGACACCCCATGTGTGATCCTGCGAGTCACGGACACCGGGCAGGGGATTGCCCGGGAGGTGATGGATCGAATTTTTGATCCGTTTTTCACCACGAAACCGGTTGATCAGGG
>QZLA01000246.1 GCA_004796375.1 Desulfobacteraceae bacterium | reverse complement strand
CGTGCCGGAAAACCGTGAGTCTGGGCGAGGGCTGCTGATCATGACAAAATATTTTTCCAAACATAATTTTAACGAACAGGGGAATATTCTATATCTGGAGAAGGCGCTTTCAGTGGAAAATAATGATGGACTAATCCAATCCTAACACAATTCTAATGATTCTGGAGTAGAACTCCCACAACGCATCAGAAATAAAAATCAACTATCCCTAATGTGAGGAGTCAACATGAAAAAGATTACAAGAGTCCTTTTTTTACTGGCGGTTGCTCTGATCCTGGCGACAGGACAGGTCGTGGCCGGTGAAGTGGTCATCAAAGGTTCCACAACCGTTCTGCCCATCACTCAGAAAACCGCCGAAGCTTTCATGGCGGCTAACCCGGAAGTCAAGATTTCCATCTCCGGCGGCGGTTCCGGTAACGGTATCAAGGCGATTATCGACGGCACGGCAGATATCGGCAATGCATCCCGTTTCATCAAATCCAAAGAGGTCAGCCTGGCAAACTCCAAAGGGGTCTATCCCGTCCCCCATCGGGTCGCTCTCGATGCCATCGTTCCGGTTGTAAACCAGTCAAACAAAGTATCCGGTCTGACCATGGCCCAGCTCAAAGATATCTACCTGGGCAAAATAAAAGATTGGAAAGAGGTGGGCGGCACACCGGGTAAGATTGTCGTGATATCCAGGGATTCTTCATCCGGCACATTCGGTGTCTGGAAAAATCTGGTCATGAAAAAAGAAAGAGTCATCCCAAGTGCACTGACCGTTCCTTCCAACGGCGGCGTGGTTCAGGCCGTAGGCAAAACACCCGGCGCTATCGGTTATGTCGGTCTGGGTTACCTGAATGAAGAGATCAAACCCGTTGATGTTGACGGGGTTGAGCCCACTGAGGAAAACACTGTAAACGGCTCCTTCCCGATCGCCAGAGGCCTGTTCATGTTTACCAAAGGATGGCCCAAAGGTGACACTGCCGCATTTATTTCATTTATTCTTTCCAGAAAAGGCCAGGATCTGGTTCAAGAGGCCGGTTCAATCCCTCTTTTCTAAGCGAATAAGGGAGGTCTTTTGAGACGTCAGGATATTGACAAGGGAGTGCAATCGGTATTTTTACTGGTTGCACTTTTTTCCATTACTGCACTATCGTTGATCATGGTATTCCTCTTCTTAGAGGGAATACCCATATTTGAGACCGTCAGTGTCAAGGATTTTGTTTTCGGCAAGTACTGGTATCCCACGGATGAACCGGCAGATTTCGGTATTATGCCCCTGATTCTGGGCTCTGTTTATGTCACCCTTCTTGCCGGCATGATTGCCATTCCTTTGGGGATCATGACCGCCATCTATCTTGCGGAGATTGCCTCTCCGAGGGTGGCGGAAATTGTCAAGCCGATCGTGGAACTCCTGGCTTCAATGCCGTCGGTGGTTATCGGTTTTTTCGGCATGGTGGTGGTCGCCCCGTTCCTTCAGAAACTCTTTGATATTCCGGTGGGGTTGAATATGTTCAATGCATCTCTGATGCTTGCGTTTATGGCGGTTCCCACCATATGCAGTATTTCAGAGGATGCGATCTTTTCTGTTCCCACAGCATTGAAGGAGGCATCATTTGCCCTGGGCGCTACACATAACGAGACCATTATCCGGGTGATTATTCCCGCATCGCTCTCCGGCATATGCACCGCTGTGATCCTGGGCTTGTCCCGGGCCATCGGGGAAACCATGGTCGTTCTG
This sequence comes from Desulfobacteraceae bacterium, assembly GCA_004796375.1. GTDB lineage: Bacteria > Desulfobacterota > Desulfobacteria > Desulfobacterales > Desulfobacteraceae > MADRE2. Next base: position 6,312 of record QZLA01000246.1, on the reverse strand, counting down.
ATGGCCGCAGGTGGCGCCGCCATGCTGCCCACGTCCATATTTGATCCGGTCAGGCCGCTTCCCGCCAGCATTGCCGCAGAAATGGCAGAAGCGCCATTCGGAAGCGAACACTACCATGCGTTATTCGCTATCGGTGTGGTGCTGTTCGTGTTCACATTTGGATTTAACCTGATCGCGGACTATATCTCACATAAATTCCGACAAGTTGGGGAGGCCTCACTTTAATGATCAAACAACGACTGTTTGCCCAGAAGGTTAACTTTAGTCTTCTAAAGATTGCCGCGTGGATAAACGGGGCTGCCCTGGCAATTATCGTGTATTTTATCCTGTCCCGGGGATGGCGGGCCATCTCATGGGAGTTTTTAACCAAGCCCCCGACCGATTCCATGACCGCCGGGGGTATTCTCCCCTGTATCGTGGGAACGTTTTTACTCTGCCTGGTAACTATCCTGATTGCCCTGCCTATTGGCGTTGCATCCGCCATTTACCTGAATGAATACGCGGTACAAGGACGCCTGGTCCGTTTGATTCGTCTGGGAATCAACAACCTTGCCGGTGTGCCATCCATTGTTTTCGGGTTATTTGGGCTGGCATTTTTCTGTATTGTCCTGAAAATGGGGGTATCTGCCCTGGCCGGCGGACTTACGCTGGGGATCATGACCCTGCCGGTCATTATCGGTGCTTCCGAAGAGGCGTTGAAATCAGTGCCCCAGACCTACAGGGAGGCATCACTGGCCATGGGAGCGACGCAATGGCAGACCATATACAAGGTGGTTCTCCCGGCAGCATTTCCGGGGATTATCACCGGATCCATACTCGGCCTGAGCCGGGCGGCCGGGGAGACAGCACCGATCATGTACACCGGTGCCGTGTTCTTTACACCGGATCTTCCCGGATCGATTTTTGACGAAGTGATGGCCTTGCCCTATCACATTTACGTACTGGCAACCGCAGGGACGGAAATTGAACAGACCCGCCATTTGCAGTACGGTACGGCACTGGTCCTGATTGCACTTGTGTTTGGGATGAACCTGACCGCGATTATCCTGAGGTCGAGATTGAGAAAGAAAGTGAGGACTTAAGCGATATGGAAATCAAAATGCATACAAGGGGGCTGGATTTTTTCTACGGTGATTTCCAGGCGCTTTACAATATATCCATCGATTTCGGCATCAACCGGGTGACCGCGTTGATCGGTCCGTCCGGGTGCGGGAAAAGTACCTACTTAAGATGCCTGAACCGGATGAATGATCTGATTCCCGGGATCAAGGTCGCCGGAGAGGTCAAGCTCGATGACAGTGAAATCTATGACCCCTCCCTGGATGTGGTCACCCTGAGACGGCGTGTAGGGATGGTGTTTCAAAAACCCAATCCGTTTCCCAAGTCAATCTTTGAAAATATTGCCTACGGGCTCAGGGTCAACGGCGTCAAGGACAAATCAAAAATCACCCAGGTGGTTGAAAAAAGCCTGAAACAGGCCGCCATCTGGGATGAGGTCAAGGACCGGCTCAATGAATCGGCCCTGGGACTTTCCGGAGGTCAGCAGCAGCGGCTCTGTATTGCCAGGGCGCTGGCCGTGGACCCGGAGGTGCTTCTCATGGACGAGCCGGCATCGGCCCTGGATCCTATTGCGACCCAGAAAATAGAGGAGTTGATCACCGAGCTTTCTTCAAAGCTCACCATCATAATTGTTACCCATAATATGCAGCAGGCAGCAAGAGTATCGGACAGAACCGCATTTTTCTACATGGGAAAACTGATCGAAGTTAATGATACAGATACCCTGTTTACCAAACCGGACTTGAAACAGACTGAAGATTACATAACCGGCAGATTCGGATAAGGAGAATTACATGAGAGGTCATCTCCCAAAGGGAATTGAAAAGATCAAAAAGGAGATCCTGGCACTGGGTGCAATGGTGGAGGATCGGTTTAAGAAGGCGGTTTATGCCATCAAAACCGAAGATCTGGAACTGGCCAGGCGCATCATGGATACGGATCATGAAGTGGACCAGCGGGAAATTGAGGTGGAGGAGGAATGTCTCAAGCTTCTGGCACTGTATCAACCGGTTGCGGTTGATCTGCGGTTCCTGGTCGCTGTCATCAAGATCAATAACGACCTGGAGAGAATTGCGGATTATGCTGCCAATATCTCCCAGCGCTTTTTGTCATCCCATGCCCATGCCCAAAAGTTCAGGTATGATTATTCAGATATGACGGAACTGACCGCAAAAATGCTTGAAATGAGCCTGGATGCGCTTGTGGGTATGGATCTCGATATTGCCTATGAAGTGCGGATCCTGGATCATGATGTAAACCAGATGCGCAATGAGGCCTATGACATGGTGCAGAAGGATATCAAGGCCAACCCGGAGCAGGTTGCCGAGATTATCAATATGTACCTGATCTCCAGGCATCTGGAACGCATTGGTGATCATACTAAGAATATTGCAGAAGAGGTGATCTATCTCATCGAGGGCGAAGTGATCCGTCACGAGCCCAGCTAAATCCGGTAAAAAAGCATTGTGTTCTTTATTGTATTCTGGTTAATTTTTTAGTGAATTAAACAGGTGATATGCACTGAATCATTCAGGAAAATATATTATGAGCAAAGAAACCATTTTAATAGTTGATGACGAAGAGGATATCCTTGAGCTGATCAAGTATAACCTGAAGGCAGAAGGATATTTTCTTCTGACGGCGGTCACCGGTGAGGAGTCGGTCAAAATCGCCAAAAAGCATACCCCCGATCTGATTGTCCTGGATCTGATGCTCCCGGGAATCGACGGTATGGAGGTAACCAAAATCCTGAAAGGGGATGAGCAGACCGCGGATATCCCTATTGTCATGCTGACTGCAAAAGGGGATGAATCCGATATTGTGGCCGGCCTTGAGCTGGGGGCTAACGATTATATGTCAAAGCCCTTCAGCCCCAAAGAACTGGTCGCCAGAATCCGTGCGATTCTCAGAAGGAGAAGAAAGCAGGCAATGGAAAAAACCTCCCGTGTTGAGGCGGAAGGGGAACTGGTCATCGACCACTCCAAGCACAAGGTGACCATTAAAGGGGAACCCGTGGATTTGACCTATTCCGAGTTTGAGCTTCTGGCCTTCCTGTTTGAAAAAAAGGGATGGGTATTCACCCGAAACCAGATTGTGGACGCCATTCACGGCGAGGATTACGCCGTGACCCAGCGCAGTGTGGATGTCATTGTTGTCGGGTTGAGAAAGAAACTCAAGGAGTATGCCTCTTACATTGAGACGGTAAGGGGAGTCGGTTACCGGTTCAAGGAATAACATGGCACCTTCAAAGCGCAAGCTGGTCTGGCAGATATTCCCCTCCTTTTTAATTATCATTGCCGTATCGCTGGCCATTGTCACCGGATACTCCACCACCTATTTCAAAGATTTTTACCTGACCAATACGGAGCAGGATCTCACCATCCGGGCCAAGCTTGTCCGGCAGAAAATGTCCGGCTTGGGGACCGCTTTTGCACATTCCGAAAACACGGATCAGTTCTGCAAAGATATCGGTGAACAGACCGGTACACGGGTTACGGTGATTCTTCCCGACGGAGAGGTGGTGGGGGATTCTTTTGGTGATATTACCAAAATGGAGAATCATAGGGACCGTCCTGAAATTGCCGACGCATTGAAATGGGAAAAAGGGGTGTCCATCCGCTACAGCCAGACCCTTGAACAGAACATGATGTATATTGCGCTGCCGATCATAGATGACGGACGGGTGGCCGTGGTTGTCCGGACAGCCCTTTCCGTGTCTTCCATTGACAATGAGATCCAGGCCATCAAAGCCCGTGTTTTCTGGGCATTTGCCCTTATGGTACTGGTTGCCGCTTTTGTCAGTCTGTTTGTATCCCGGCGCATTGCCAGACCCATCGAGGAGATGAAGGACGGCGCCCTGCGCTTTGCCAACGGGGAGCTTGAAACACGTCTCGCCGTTCCCCAGGCCCTGGAACTCTCTGATCTGGCCACCACCATGAACACCATGGCGGAACGGCTGGATGAAAAGATCACGGCATTCAAAAATCGAAGCAATGAGCTCGAAGCGGTGCATTCCAGTATGAAAGAGGGGGTTATCGCGATTGATAATGATGAAAAGATCATTACCGTGAACGAAGCCGCCGCAAAAGTGTTCGGGTTTCCGGCCAAGGCACTGTACAACCGGTTTGTGCTGGAAGTGGCCCGGAATATCGCATTTCAGGATTTTATCAGGAGCGCTCTGGAGACCAATGATCCGGTTGAGGCGGATATTACCATTGTGCAGGATAAAGAGGTCATTCTCAATATTCATTCCACCGCATTGTATAATTCCGGTGACCACCGCATGGGGACGTTGATTATCTTCCATGACATCACCCGCCTGCGCCGCCTTGAAACCATGCACAAGGACTTTGCTGCCAATGTGTCCCATGAGTTGAAAACCCCCATGACTTCCATAAAGGGGTTTGTGGAAACGCTTCAGCCTATGATCGTCAATAAAGAGACCCAGGATGCATTGCATTTTCTGAGTATTATCAAGAATAATGTAAACCGGCTGATATATCTTGTTGATGACCTTCTGGCCCTCTCCCGGCTGGAACGGCTGGAAGGGACCCAGATCGAGTTTGAAAACCAGAACCTGTGCATCCTGATCAATGGTGCGGTCCAGAGCTGTGAAACCAGTGCCCGGCAAAAAGAGATCGGAATCGAGGTCAATTGCTCGGAAGATATGACCGCCATGGTTGATCCCATACTGATTGAACAGGCGTTGACCAATCTGGTCGATAATGCCGTAAAATACAGCGGCGCGGGAAGCCGGGTGAGCATCGAAGCGTTCTCTACGGACAGTTCAAACGTGATTAAGGTCAGGGATTCAGGCCAGGGAATTGCCGAGCCGCATCTGCCCAAGATATTCAACCGGTTTTACCGTGTGGACAAGGGCAGAAGTCGCAGCGAGGGCGGGACCGGTTTGGGATTGGCCATTGTCAAGCATATTGTCCAGTACCATCATGGCAGCGTTTCGGTTGAAAGCAAATTGGGACGCGGCAGCTGTTTTGAAATTAAACTGCCCAGAGAGGCTGTGTCTCTTTAAGGATTTAAAAATACGCATCACGGGCGTTGTGGCAGCATATCTTTTCGATGTCCTGTTCCGGAATGCCGGATGCACGTATCTCATTCAGGTAGCGGTCCGGTTTCAAGAGCGGGTAATCGGTTCCCAGCAAGACCTTGTCGATTATTCCGGCCTGGCGGGCCATGCTGTATATCTCCGGGGTATAGAGGAAAGGTGATGCGGCCGTATCAAACCAGACATTCTTCAGGGCCTGCTTCACCTCTTTTTTCATGATATTGTAAAACAGGAGTCCGCCGCCCCAATGGGCGAGAATAATCCGGTTATCCGGGAACTCTCTGGCCAGGTCATAGATCTGCTTCAGGCTTACCGGGGTTTTGCCCGGGTACGTGTGGCCGATGGGTTCATTGGTGTGGATCATGCACGGCAGATTGCCGCGTTTCTTCAGGGTATCCATCACAGGGGTGAGGGCATCCAGTGCCTGGCGGTCAATTCCGGAGAGATAAAAGGCCAGTTCTCCAGCACCGCAAAGCCCCTGGTCGATACACCGGTCTGTTTCAGCTGCTGCTCCCTCCCACAAGGCATCAAAGCAGGCCAGGCCTTTGAGGCGATCCGGATACACCTTGACGCTTTCAATAATATAATCGTTATTCATGATCGCCCACTCCGGGTTCCGCCATGGAAACCCGCATATCACGGCCATATCCACTTTAAATTCATCCATGCATCGGAGCAGGTCTTCGGCACCGGCCATGATCGATTTCTTTGATTCATACAATAGTTTGAATTCCGGTTCATCCGTGAAAAAAGCGCTGCGGTTGATGCGCATCGATTCTGGAAAGAGGTGGGTGTGGGTATCTATGATCACGAAGGTTCTCCTTTGTCCGGTAGCTGGGATTCGCTAATATGTATTGAAAATTATCTGCTTGCAGTATATATTTAATGTTTTGGTTGTACAAGTTGAGATGGTTAAAAAGTCGATGAAATATTTTCCGGTTAATCTTGATGTGACAGGCAAGCCCTGCCTCGTCGTCGGAGGGGGGCGGGTCGGTTTGAGGAAGGTCCGCACACTTTTGCGTTGTGACGCACAGGTGACCGTTGTCAGCCCGGATTTCGACAAAGGGTTTGAGCCGCTTAAAGGCATTGTGCAGCTGTTGGATAAAGCATATGAGAGTCATGACCTGGCAGGTCAATTCCTGGTGTTTGCAGCCACAGACAGCCCAACAGTGAATGAGCAGGTAAAATCG
>QZLA01000311.1 GCA_004796375.1 Desulfobacteraceae bacterium | reverse complement strand
GCGTCCAGCAGCTTCTGAATTAAGACGCCTGCGACGTATCCGGTCGCGCCGGTCACCATTACAGGGTGGGTGGTATCTACTTTCATTGCATTCATCTCCATTTTTAGGGTGTACGTTGTTGTTCAATGAATACAATATAAATCATTCCTGGAAATGAACTATAGCGATTTGCGCCACTATGTATTCAAAAGGCGCCAATTGGCTGAATTCTTTCCTGCATCCATCAATGAAAACTCCCGAAACCAAACAGAATGGCTGTTGTTAGTAGAATGTAAGAGACTCCTGTAAGAACTGTCCATGGCAGAGGGCTGTATGCCTTTCCCAGCCAGGTAAGTTTCAATGCGGATGTTTTGCTGGGGCAACCCCGATGTATCAATGCATTTGAAACATCCAATGCACTCACCTGCGCTAACATTGTTGTGTTTAGATATTTCAATACCCATCGGGCGCTTTTATGGCACCAGGGGCATTGAGCCCCACGATGATCTGCCCAAGTGGGCCGGGCATAAAGGGCATTCAAACTTGATGTGAAGGGGGGTGCTCACGGACAACCATCTGCGATGGTTTCAAAAAGAGAACATCCCGGAAAATGATCTGATATTCACATCATGTACGAAAAATAATCAGTGACCGGTATTTCCCCAAGATTTGATGATCCAATAAGGGGAAGCATTTGTAGATCAGGTTTGGAAGAGAACGCGTATCAGGAATAACAAAGTGTTTCATTTTGATCCCGATTCTATCCAGGAAATAAACAAAGGCTTCCACTGGCCCATTTTGATGTTCTCCCACCACCAGCACGTTGATCATCTTATCTTTTAGCGCATGAGAGGTTTGGTTACAAAGATTATGGAAAAGCCAAGCCGGTTCATTGGTGCAGTGTAATGCACCAAATAAAATAATGTGACGTGACCCCGTTTGGAATGCGTCCCAAAAGTTTTGAGCAATGAACTGATCACGTGAATTTAACTGTCCATGGTGATTCTCTGTCTGCTTGTAGGTTTCTTCAATACCAAAAATCTTAACATCCGGATTTCTTTTCACAGCAGTGCGTAGTAGGCTCATGATATCTGCACCCAGTAAGGGAAAATAATCCCTGCCCCCCTCCAGTCGGTTCATTAAACGGTTCAATTCCTTGGGAGTCGCTTCCAGCAGGAGAACATCGATGCTGAAATTTGAGAAAAATTCGTTTGATAGAAAATTTCGAGTGGAGTTTTCATGAAGTTCGCCCATACACAATATTTGAAAGTTTGATTGCTGAAGACTTGAAATCCACTGCTCCATGGACATAAGATTTGCTATCATTTTTTTTTGAATGACCGTTTTTTTAGACTGTGGTAGCTGCAAAAACAACCGTAACGTCTCGATCGCTTCTTGGTGATGGAATGGATACTGGATAAGGTCGGAGTTTGTTTGCTCCTCAGGCCGTCTTGGATATTCCTCAAGGAACCAATCATGCACGGATAAAAAAAGCAGAATCAGCAGAAAACCGCCGAAAGTGGCCAATATAGCACGGATCAAAGATGAATCCATTTAAGACACTCCATAAACCTTTTGAAAGGCAGGCGGTTGTGTTCGATGGTAGGCACTCAAGCCAATAAGAAAAGGCAAAAATCCGGTTGCAAAATCAGTAAATCAAAACCTGACTCTGGTTGGATTCAATCCCTTGGCAGACGGAGCAGATGGTCGGGACAATGGGGATCATAAAAATGATTGACCGGACCTTCGTTCAAAAACCTTTCATGACATCGTTTTAACCCTTTCGGGGAGAGCGTGACCCCAAGCCCCGGCCCTTCCGGTACGGGAATCACATTGTTGGTCTGGCGAAACGGCCCTTCTTCAATGACATCATCTGTCTGCCAGCGAAACAGAGACTGACTCGGCTCGTGAATCCATTCCGTGGCCGCAACCATGTGCAGATACGCGGCGGTACAGATGCCTGCATCCCCGGAATAGCACCAGAATCCGATCCCCATTGCCTCACAGGCACCGATAAATCGGATGGCCCGGCGGATACCGCCCAGTACCGCGAAATTGGTGACAATGTTGTCCGGTGTCCCCAGGGCAATCGCCCGGCGGATATCTGGCACGTGTGTGGAAAAGGGTGTGGAGAAATTCTGTCTCAACATCGCCATCTCCTCGAAGGTGGCAACCGGGTCTTCATAATTCCGGATATTGTAAGGTTCAATTTCTCTTAGAATTTGCCGTGCAGTGGAAAGAGACCAGGACATGTTTGCGTCCAAGCGTATCATTACCCTTTCCCCCAGTGTTTCCCGAAGTTTTTTGACGGTTGCGATTTCCAGGTGCGGATCACCAAGGCTCAATTTGCCTTCAAACATGGTGGCCCCATGCTCTTCTTTCATTTTCAGGCAGTAATCCGCAATCGCTTCCGGTGTGGTTTCCCCGCCTCTGCCATCCTGTTCGACCCGGTAGGCAAAATATTCGGTAAAGGGAATTTCCTTGCGCACTGCACCGCCGAGCAGTTCATAAAGCGGTTTGTTCCAAGCCTTGCCGCGGATATCCCACAATGCTATTTCGATCCCGCCGAATGCCTTGACCACAGAAGCATCATCCGTATTCTGCACAACCCGCCATTCAGGAACGCACTGCATCTCACAACCCGCAATATCGAAGGGATCACGGCCGATGAGCTTCGGCCCCATATCTTTATTGATTACCTCTGCACAGTCACATGACGGAGCTTCTCCTAATCCTATGATACCCTCATCCGTTTCTACTTCAATAATCGCCTTGGATGTTCCGGGATACAGCCCCACTGACCAGAAATAGGGGATGTCCATAGGGATGTTTACAGGTGTTGCTTTTATGGAAGTGATTTTCATGGGGCGGGTCCTTTTTTCTTTATCACATTTTCCTAAGGTAATTAAACGCATCTGTCAACCCAATACTGCTCATTGATAGAGGGAAAAATTTCCGGTTTGGAAAAGAAGATATCATAAAAAAATCCTATGCTTGTGTCGGTTGTTGTCGAATCTCATTTCCTGATTCAATGGTTTTCTGTTTGGGTTCTTTTATCAAAAGTCCGATCAAGGTGGTTGAAAGGAGGATAAGGAGTGCTAAAATAAAAGCAAACCGCCATGCCTCCAAAGGATAAATTCGAACCCCTTCTACAATAAGGCCCGACCATTGTTTATCCAAAGCCCATCCAAACAGGGGCTGGACAACAGCGGCCCCTAAGAATCCTCCCATATTGGCAAGCCCGATGGCACAACCGGACAATTCAATTGGGTTGACCTCCTTGGTGCAGGCCCAGAGTAGAATGAATCCTGAGGCAAAAAAACCCATACCGAACAAAAGAAAGGGAAGAATGAAAGGGGCTGGTTTTCCCCCCGGCCATGCCAGCATAGAGGCCCAGCAAAGGGCATACATCAATGAAGAAGACAGTAAAGGTAATTTGCGTTTCCCGATCCTGTCGGAAATAAACCCCATTGCCGGGCATCCGATCACCAAACCCACTGCAATGATCAATAGGTTTGAAGAGGCCTCAAACCGTTCCATTCCATATTGCTGAACCAGAAAAGGAAGCCCCCATACCCCCTGAAATGCCATCAATGATCCGTAAATACCAAAAAACACAACAAACGGAGGCCAGGATCTGGGGTTTTTCATCACCGTCCCCAACCCTTTGATGACATCCTTTACCCCCATTCCTGATGCGGTTTTTAAGGACGGGTTTGGAGAAGGCAAGCCCAGCTCTGACGGACGGTCCTTAACCAGAAGCAGGGTCAGGATTCCGGCAAAAATTCCCACGCCGCCCACCAGGGAAAAGGAAACACGCCATCCCCATATCGATACCAGGTAAGCCAAAGGTGTTGCGGCAAGGACGGCACCGGAATTTCCAATAAACAGGGCCGTGCCGGACAGGGTGCCAAACTGTTTTTCAGGAAACCATTCTGTTACGATTTTCAACATGGAAACAAAAATGACTGACACGCCGAATCCAATGAGAATCCGCCCCAGATAAGCAAAGCCGAGAACAGATGAAACAGCAAAAATAACGGATCCGACACCGGAAATCAGCATACCCCAGAAAACAGTCTGCCTGGCGCCGACACCGTCGGCCAGAACACCGGCCGGCAATTGCATCAATGTGTATACGTAAAAATAGATGGCTGCCAGGTTCCCCAAAACAGCGCCACTTAAATTGAATTCTGCCATGAGCAGGTCTGAAACAACGGCCGGAGCCACTCTGTGAAAATAGACCATAAGATAGGATAGAGATACGATACCAAAAAAATACCATGCAAGCTTTTGTGTTCTTTTTTGTAGAATGTCAGACGTCATTGATTTATCCTTATTAATTAAAATTGCAGCATATTCTCACGTTATCACCCACGCAGCAAATATTAGGCCACAGGTCTCTTTCAATTTGAAAACAATCGATTTGAGACAGTATGACATTGACAAAATCAGGATCTTTATGAGAAGTGAACACAGTGGTGGAACAAAAAACATCAATAAAAGGCGTGTGCCATGGAACAAAAAAACAAGGGGTTTTATAGTACGATATCTGTATTGCCGAACCATTCCATTCAGCACGCGGCATCAATTCTTAAGGGTGCAAATTTAGATGCAATACCTGTTATTGACGACAAAAACTGCATGGTCGGCATTCTGACTATCCACCACATACTCGATACTGTTTCAAAGGGGGCCAGCCTGTCAGATTCCGTTGGAAGTATAATGGATGCCGCAGTCAGCACCGATAATTTGGAATCTGATGGAATGTTGGTTAACCATGAAACATCCCAAGATTTCAAAGAGACAGCCAGTGAAAAATTTTCAGAAAAGACGCTGGTTGAAAATATTTCAGAACGATACAGAAATCTTTTGTCAGAAACAGGCGCAATATTTAATTCCACTCATAATCTCATTATATCTGTTGATTTGTCCGGGAGGGTAAAGATATTCAACAAATCTGCAGAAAAATTTTTTGGCAAAAAATTTGAGGATGTTCACAACAGAAAAATCGAAGATTTCTACCCTGAAAGCCGGTTAAAAAAAGTGGCGCTTTCCGGTACCCCTGAAATCCTTCAAAAAGTTAAAATAAATGGCCAATTATTTTTATCCAACAGAAGCCCGATTATTGATCAAAACAACTGTGTTATTGGAGCGGTGGCCATTTTGCAGGATATTTCCGAGATAGAATTAATATCTGATGAACTCAGCCGGGTAAAAGCGCTGAATAGAGAGCTTGACGCTATATTTGAGTCATCATTTGACGGCATATGGCTGTCTGACGGTGAAGGAAAAGTTCTCAAAATGAACAGGGCCAATGAAAAGATATTTGGATTCTCCAGAGACCAGCTGATCGGAAAATATCCCGCGGATTTACTGGAGAAGGGTGTATATTCAAGATCCTCTGTTGTCAGGGCCATTGAGAAAAAAGAGACCGTAACCACCACTTTAACGACCAAGGATGGTAAAACGATCATCGCAACAAGTACCCCGGTTTTTGATGAAAAAAATAACATTTCACTTGTCGTTAACAATATAAGAGATGCAACCCATCTATTTGAATTAGAATCTGAAGTGGATCAGTTAAAAGGGCTCACAGAATTATACAAAAACCAATTAAAGCAGGTGGACGTCAAGAAGGGATTTGTTTATCAGTCAAGTCAAATGGAGGAGACAGTTTCCCTGGCACTTCGGCTGGCAGAGGTTAACTGCCCTGTTTTGATTACAGGTCCATCAGGCGTTGGTAAGGAGCTTGTTGCGGATATCATCCACGCCAACAGCGAGCGTAAAAAAGGACCATTCATTAAAGTAAACTGCGGCGCAATTCCGGAAAACCTTATGGAATCTGAGTTGTTTGGTTATGAATCCGGCGCATTCTCTGGTGCAAATCGTGCTGGAAAGCTCGGCTATTTTGCTTTGGCCCATAAGGGTACCCTGTTATTGGATGAAATTGGTGAGTTGCCTTTGCACATGCAGGTAAAGCTGTTGCGGGCGGTACAGGATAAATCCATTATGCGGGTAGGCGGAACAAAACCTGTTAAAGTGGACATCCGGCTGCTTGCATCCACCAATCGAAATCTTAATGAAATGATCGCAAAGGAGGAGTTCAGAACGGATCTTTATTACAGACTCAACGTTGCAAATGTCTCCGTACCTGCCCTAAAAGATCGAAGGGAGGATATCCTGCCGCTGGTTGAACATTTCCTGCATCTATATAACAAGAAATATAAGAAAAATATTCAGGTCACCAATGAGGTGCTTGAGCACTGGTGTCAGAATGATTGGCCAGGTAATGTCAGGCAACTGGAAAATACCGTGGAAAGGGCTGTTGTTAGTGCTCAAGATCAACTCGTGACGACACATGATTTACAAACCAGTGGAACAAAAGCATCCCTCAAAGACGGAAAGCAAGAAATCATCTCACTTCCTGAAGCGGTTGCACAGACCGAACATAGACTCATAAAGCGTGTGTTTCAACAGTATAAAACAACACGTGAAATGGCCAAAAAGCTCGGCGTCCATCAGTCGACACTCATTCGTAAGGCTGCAAAATATGGCATAAAAAAGTCATAGCACTTCTATATTTTGCAATATTGCAGCAGATTGTAAGGTTGCATTGATAAAATATCTTATTATTTCAATTACATTACCGAACACAGGACTTTTTGCTGCAGAAATGCAGCAGGGGGGATGTTGCTGCATTTCTGCAGCAATTTTGAATTGCTTTTTTGGAATCGGCATGCCTTTGCGGAAATAGTAACGATGAGTCGCCCAACAGGGAGGATATGTCAGGTCACTGCTATCACTGTGCATTAAGATAGTTTTTGCCTATCATTAAAACCACTTTTTACCTTTATTGAAATTAATCAATTTGAATGTAGATTAGGTTCAGGTGATGACAATGATTAAATGGGGGTGCAAAATGATCGAATTATTAGCAGTATTCATCGCATTCATGGTTTTGACTGTTGAATATTACATACGCAAAAAATCTGAGGCAGAGGCGGTATGCAACGTTTGGGTTCAGGAAAAACAGGCAAGTGATTGGATCTGTGTTGATAGACTACAGTGATACAATGTCTCTGGTTTGCAGGAACGGTAGTATTTAGAAAATAACCCTGCCTGACGATTAGCCAAGCAGGGTTAACACAATGGGTTTGAGACATTTAGCTTTCGATCTGGCCGGCGCGAACCCCTTTCAGGTAGTTCATGCAGAACTGGTCGTGGCCCAAAAGCAT
>QZLA01000084.1 GCA_004796375.1 Desulfobacteraceae bacterium | reverse complement strand
GGCGATCATATCTATTTTGACGCAGATATCCACCATTCTGCCCTGGCCATGGACCCGGCAGGTGCCAAATTGTTGGTGGTCAAATATTTTTATCAGAAACGGGGTTTGTTTTAGTTTGCCTGATCCGGGAATCAGGCACTGACCTCAACAGGCTTTTCAACAACCGCAGCGTCTGTCGGTTTTGCCAGAATGGTCGCCACCAGAAAGCCAAGCGACAAAATCACCCACAACAATCCGCCGATGTGATACCATGCAAGCCCGATCTGCATGCGTGCATAGCCAATGTCATCCGGGTCATAGGCAATGGTGATCGATGACCCCACAGGATACCGTTTCTGGTTGTCTATGATTTCGTATTCACTGCGGCTCGCCATCCTCTTCTGGGTGCCGTAATTGGTGGATGTCAGGGTTTGGCCGCTGACCTGATACTGGTATTCGAGATCCAGAAAATATTTCGGATCACTCGAACCCTTCCAGTCATTACTGATACTGCTTTGGGTGACTATTGCCTGGGTCCTGGGCCAGCGGCTTGATTCCCAGGCTTTGATCACCACGGGCATGATGAAGATGACCGAAGCCAGGAAAATGGTACCGGTAATGTACAACATGATTTTCTTAAAGCGTCTGTCCATAGTGTCCTCCTATATCAGAATTTATAAAACAAATTATATAATTAATATTATATAATTGTAAATATATTTTTGTATTGCAGAATAGTCTGCATGAATGTGTAGATTATTCTGCAACTGTTCTCTCACCTTGCGTTGTCAAATTAAAAGATTCCAAGTGTTCTGCATAACGATAGCGATTTTTTTTCTTTATGATATCAAGCGGTTATTCTGTATTGCCTATCGGTAATCTAATCGTGGTACGCCGATTGAAATGAACAGAGCCTGAAACCCATACGATCCAGAATTGATTGCTGAAAGAAAATAATATGGAAAAATTAAAAATGATCATACCGGCGGCCTTTCTGGCAGCATGTTTTACGGCATTTTTGCCGGTTGCGTCTGTGAAAGCGGATCCGCTCCTGTTTGCGGACCAGGCAGATATCAGCCGCATGACCGCCTATGCCATTGAGCATCACCCACAGATACAGCAGCTTGAGGCGCAGGTGGCGGCAGAAACACAGAATTTCCGGATACAGACCGGATACCCGGACCCCATGATCAACCTGACCTATTTCCCCGAGCCCATTGAAACCCGCCTGGGGCCCCAGGATTACAATATCGTCCTGTCACAACCGATCCCGTTTCCCGGAAAGCTCAGTAAAAAAGGGGAGGTGGTGCGCCAGAAGATTGTTGTTGCCAAACATCGCCTGGAACAGGCCGCACGTGATGTGACCACCCAGGTGGTAAAAGCCGTTGCCGAACTTCAATACATCCGGGAAGCCCAGGTGATCGCACAAGAAAATATGGCATTGATCGATGCGCTGACGCTCGAGGCCGAGCAGATGTATGTCAGTGACCAGGGGCAGCTGTTGGATATGATGCGAGCCGGTTCCCAGAAAGGCCAGCTGCAGTATGACCTGGTACTGCTTGAAGAACGCGAAAGGGATCAGGTGATTGAACTCAACACACTCATGAATAGGGATCCAATGGATCCTATCGGTCGTTTAGCCGGTCTTGCGGTAAAACCCCTGGCCCTGTCCAGGGATGAGATTTTCGACCTGGCATTGAACAATAGTGATGCTGTCAAAATATCCCAGGCCAGGGTCGATCAGGCAAGAACGGAAAAAGAGCTGGCGCAATATGCATTCAAGCCCGACTTCCGGGTGGGATTGTTCTATGCCGGTATCGGTGATTCAGAGTTTAACGTGAAGGATTCGGGTAAAGATGCTTTGGGGGTCCAGTTCGGATTCAATATTCCGCTGTGGTCCGGAAAAAACCGGGCAAAGGGAAACCTGGCGCTTCAAAAGGAAAGGGCTGCCGGTGCCGAAAAGGTAAGAATCCGCAACCGGGTGGTGAGCCAGATATCAAATCTCCACTTCAAGCTCGATAATGCGTCACGCCTGATGACACTTTATGGGAACAGCCTGATTCCCCAGGCCCTGAACACATTAACCCTTACCCAGACCTGGTATGGTGAAGGCCTGGGATCATTCGGAGACCTTGTGGAGGCCCAGTCCGTGGTTCACAACTTTCAACTCTCACTGGTCCGGGCCCGGACCGATTATACCCAGGTGCTGGCAGACATGGAACGCATTGCCGGGATATCCCTGGCCCAAAATGACAATGAAGGGGCATTGGCTGCAACAGCGTCTCAAAACGAACGTAACACCCCGGGCTGGGAGACAAACGACACAGAAGGGGCCGGGGGTAAACTCACACCCCGGAAGGTGCCCATGCATGACCCGTTGGGTCGTACCCCTCCGGAAACCACCCGGATATATCCGTTTTACAATATAGAAGATGCCCGCCATAACGCTGATCAGTCACTTGCCGGTACTGGCCGGTCCGCACAGGCCCTGGTCAAGGAATTCTTCACCCTGGAGCAGTTGGAGGCAATGCTGCTTCTGCGCAATGCCGGTGTCCGTTCCGCCCAGCTCCAGGTACTTGCAGTAAGGGACGATTATGCCCAGGTGAACGGGCTTGAGGATATCCTGAAGCAATATGCGGCCTTTACCGAAAGCCTGGCCACAGGGACAGGGCCGGTGAGGGGGCAGGATATGATTCGCACAAAATATCCGTTCCCAGGCGTTTCAGGGCTTAAATCGGGTCTGGTGGATCTGGATGTTAAAGCCGCTGAATTAAATCTTGAGATACGGAAGCGGGATGCTGTGACGACCCTGAGAAAAGTATACTGGGATCTGGTCTACAATCACAACGCCCGGCAGGTAACCCGGGATATGATCCTGAAATTTGAGCAGCTCAGGGAGGTTGCCCAGCGACTGTACCAGTCCGGGAAAAGTACCTTCAGTGACATCTCCTCCATTGATATCCGTGTGGCCGTTTTGAGCGAAGACCTGATATCACTGGGCACCCGCCAGAAACAGCTTGAGGCGGATCTCATTTCTTTGCTCAATCTGCCGGCCGGTACCCGGCTGGGAAAGCCAAGAATCGATCTGCCGCAGGTACACCGGCCGCCGCTTGAAAGGCTTGTCCGCCTTGGCCTTGAACACCGGCAGGAATTAAACCGGCTTCGGGTAAAGATTGACCGGATGGCGTTGATGATTGAGATGGCTGAAACCATGTCCCTGCCCGGATATTCTCTCGATTTTTCAAACAATCCGGACAAGGCCGTTACACAAACGGGGCCCGGAGCCAAGTCTGCCTTTAAAATCCGTACCATGGCCTCAAAAGGGTATGGATCACCGGTACGGCCTTTTTACGGTATGAAACAGGCCTGGCTCGAGCAGACACGAAAAAGCAAGGCAGCCATGGAGGAAATGCTTGCCCAGGAGGTGCACACCCTGGAGAGCCGGCTGAGCAAGGCATGGTTTGACCTGGACCGGGCCATTCGTGAAACCTTGCTGTATCAGGATTCCATTATGGATCTTTCACGATCCTCTCTCGAAGTAACGGTAAAGGGATACGAATCCGGCAAGCTCTCATTCCCCCAGGTGATCTCCGCGTATACAGACTGGCTGGATACCAGCCTCAAACTTGTTCGCAAGCACACCCGGATCGGGATTGTGACGGCCGGGATTGACCAGTTGGCCGGCCGCTCGGATTCAGCCGGGATTTTAAAAAACACGCCCAATCAGCAGGATTAAAACCAATGAACGAGAAGCCGCAGAAAAACAGATCCGTTGTTTCCCTGGTCATCACCGCAGCTGCAAGCATGGCGCTCACACTGGCCGTGGTTTATGCCACAGGACTGGTTCACATCGATGGTCCGGCAACCTCTTCCGAAATAGAAGTTCCGGGGCATGAAGGTCACGGCCACGATGAAGATAATCCCCTGTGGACCTGTGGTATGCATCCCTGGATTGTCACCGAAGAAGAGGGACTGTGCCCCATCTGTAATATGGAACTGACCCCCATGGAAAAAAAGGCCGGTACGACTGGGTCCGGCCAGCGGGAGGTGGCATTCTGGAAAGACCCGGATGATCCATCCAGAACCTATAAGATGAAAGAACAGTATACCGGCACCAAAGATCCGGTTCCGGTTTATGAGGATCAGTTGATCGGCGGTGTGGATATCCAGATCGATCCGGTGATCGAGCAGAATATGGGGATCCGCACCGCAACCGTGAAATCCGGCCCCCTGGTGAACTCTATCCGGACTTACGGTCACATTGCCTATGATGAGACCCGCACGGTCCATGTCAGCCTGAAATTCAGCGGATGGATTGAAACACTCCATGCAGATTATGTGGGCCGCCATGTCAAAGCCGGCGAGCCCCTTTTTGAGATCTACTCCCCCGAACTGTTCGCGGTCCAGGAAGAGTATCTGTCCGCGCTGAGATCGAGCCGGGGACGAGTCGGCAGTAAAGGGAAGAAAACCCTGCTTGAAATGCAGGCATCTGCACGCCGCCGGCTGCTGAATTTCGGGATTGATCCCAAAGAGATCAATACCCTTGAAAAATCCGGGAAAGTTGCAAGGCAATTGATCATCCGGTCTCCCTATGACGGGGT
This sequence comes from Desulfobacteraceae bacterium, assembly GCA_004796375.1. Classification (GTDB taxonomy): domain Bacteria; phylum Desulfobacterota; class Desulfobacteria; order Desulfobacterales; family Desulfobacteraceae; genus MADRE2. The sequence goes on along the minus strand of QZLA01000084.1, from coordinate 4,809 downwards.
GATCACCGCCAAAAACGTGGCCCAGGGTGCATTTGTAAAAACCGGCGCCCAGGTGTTTACCATATCGGATCTGTCCAGGGTCTGGGTCGAGGCACACATTTTCGAGTATGAGGTGAGCCGGCTGGCCATTGGCCAGAAAGCATCCATGTCATTTCCCTATCTCCCCGGCCGGGTATTCGAGGGAGAAGTGTCATACATCTACCCCTATCTGCAGAAAAAAACCCGGGATGTGATCGTCCGGCTGGAGTTTGAAAATCCGGGGCTGGTGCTCAAGCCGGATATGTATGCCAATGTGACCATCCATGCACAGCGCTTTGATCCGGGTATGTATATCGATTCAGAGGCGGTTATCCGATCCGGGGAGACCAACCTGGTATTTGTCTATAAAGGTCAGGGCCGGTTTATTCCCAGGAAGGTGGTTTTGGGAATGGAGCTGGATGAGGGTCAGGTGGAGATCCTTTCCGGTCTGGCACCGGATGAGATCATTGTCACTTCAGGGCAGTTCCTGCTGGATTCGGAATCCAAACTCAAGGAAACCATCCTCAAGATGATGGATCCGGAACATCCGCCGGCAGGGCTGCAGGAGGATTCAGCCTCAGGGGAAGATGATTTCTTTAATGACATGCAAAGTGATGATGACGGCTTTTTTGATGATATGGAATCTTAACAGCGTTCAACTGTATATATAGCGAGACAGACAATGATTGAGAAGATAATCGAATGGTCCATCAACAATAAATTCCTGGTGATTTTCGCAACGCTGTTCATCCTGTGCGCCGGGATTGTGGCCATGGTCAATACGCCTCTGGATGCCATTCCGGACCTGTCGGATGTCCAGGTGATCATCTATACTGACTATCCGGGGCAGGCGCCCCAGGTGGTGGAGGAGCAGGTCACCTATCCCTTGACCACGGCCATGCTCAGTGTCCCGTTTGCCAAAACCGTACGCGGGTATTCGTTTTTTGGCACATCGTTTGTCTACATCATCTTCGAGGATGGGACAGACCTGTACTGGGCACGCTCCCGCGTACTTGAATACCTGAATTTTGTATCGGACCGCCTGCCTCAAGGGGCTTCACCCAAACTCGGCCCGGATGCCACCGGCGTGGGCTGGATCTATGAATACGTGCTCGAAGATACGACAGGCAAATATGATCTCAAGGATTTAAGAGGGATTCAGGACTGGTATCTCAAGTATGAACTGACATCGGTTCCGGGTGTGTCTGAAGTGGCCAGCATCGGCGGGTATGTCAAGCAGTATCAGGTGGAGGTGGATCCCAATAAACTGCTGGCCTATGACCTGTCCATCCAGAAGGTGAAGATGGCGATCCAGCGCTCTAATAATGATGTGGGCGGAAAACTGATTGAGATGGGTGAAACCGAGTTCATGGTCCGGGGTCTGGGATATCTCCAATCGGTTGAAGACTTAAGGAAAGTGTCTGTCGGGGTGGATATCAACGGCACCCCCATCCTGTTGACCAATATTGCCAATATCCACACCGGACCTGAGCTCCGGCGCGGCATACTTGAGTGGAACGGTAAAGGTGAAGCGGCCGGTGGCATTGTGGTGATGCGGTACGGGGAAAATGCCCTGGAAGTGATCAAGCGGGTGAAGCAGAAACTGGTTGAGCTTGAGAAGGGACTGCCCCAAGGGGTCGTGGTTAAGATGGGGTATGACCGGTCCGGGCTGATCGAGCGCGCAATCCATACCTTGACCACCAAGCTTGTTGAGGAGATGGTGGTGGTGGCGATCATCTGTATCCTTTTCCTGCTGCATTTCCGCTCTGCATTTGTGGCCATTTTAACCCTTCCCGTAGGTATTCTGGCCTCCCTGCTCCTCATGAACCTGCTGAATATCAACATCAACATCATGAGCCTTGGAGGGATTGCCATTGCCATCGGAGTGATGGTGGATGCCTCGGTGGTCATGGTGGAGAATGCCCACAAGCACCTGGAACGGGACCGGGGGAAGAAATCCCATGGCCGGATTATACTGGATGCATCCAAAGAGGTGGGACCGGCCCTGTTCTACAGTCTGTTGATCATCACGATTTCGTTTCTCCCGGTATTTTCCCTTGAAGAGCAGTCCGGCCGCCTGTTCAAACCCCTGGCCTATACCAAGACATTTGCCATGGCCGCTTCCTCCCTGCTTGCGGTGACCATCATCCCCGTACTCATGACCTTTTTCATCAAGGGCCGGATCCTCCCGGAAAAGAGGAACCCCATCTCCCGGATACTGATTCGATTGTACATGCCCCTGATCCGCTGGGTGCTGAAATACCGCAAGATTACACTGGTTATCACGATCCTGGTCATGGCGGTTTCCGTGGTTCCGGCCAGCCGTCTGGGCAGTGAATTCATGCCGCCCCTGAACGAGGGAGATCTGCTGTACATGCCCACCACCCTGCCCGGGATTTCCGTGACAAAGGCCCGTGAGATACTTCAGCAGACCGACAAGATCATCATGAAGTTTCCCGAAGTCAAACATGTGCTGGGAAAGATCGGGCGTGCAGAGACCGCCACCGATCCCGCCCCCCTGTCCATGATCGAAAGCACCATTATGCTCCGGCCAAAAGTTGAATATGAAATGAAGCAGGTCCGGCGGTTTTATTCATCCTGGCCGGATTGGGTCAAACTGCCGTTGAGCCGGATCTGGCCTGAACAGGTCAAGGGAAAGAATATCCATGAGTGGCGTAAAAAACAGATCCCGCGCTTTTTTTCATCCTGGCCCGCAATCGTTAAAAAACCGCTTTCCCTGATCTGGCCGACCCAGCGCTACATTACCATTAAGGAACTGTCGCGGGATCTGGACCGGGCCATCCAGTTTCCGGGATTGACCAATGCCTGGACCATGCCCATCCGGACCCGGATCGATATGCTGTCCACCGGTATCAAAACCCCGGTGGGGATCAAGATCATGGGACCGGACCTGAAAACCCTTTCGGATCTGGGAGAGCGTATCGAGGCGATCACCCGGGATATTCCGGGGACCCTGTCTGCATTCTCCGAACGGGTAACCGGCGGGAATTATCTGGATTTTACCATCCGGCGTCATGAGATTGCCCGGTACGGGTTGTCCATCAGTGATGTCCAGGAGGTGATCATGACCGCCATCGGCGGGATGAACATCACCCAGACCGTGGAAGGGCTGGAGCGGTACCCGGTCAATCTCAGGTACAGCCGGCAGTTCCGGGGAAATATTGATCAACTCAAGCGGGTGCTGATCACCACCCCGTCCGGTGCCCATGTGCCGTTGGCGCAACTGGCGGACATATCCATACACAAGGGGCCTGCGGTTATCAAGAGTGAAAATTCGAGACGGACCGCCTGGATCTATGTGGATCTGCGTGGGGTGGATGTCGGCTCCTATGTCAGGAACGCTAAAAAGGTTATTGATGAAAACATCGATCTGCCGGACGGATACTCCATTGTATGGTCCGGGCAGTTCGAGTATATGGAGCGGGCAAGAAAGCGTCTGAACATGATCGTTCCTCTGACCCTGGGGATCATCTTTATCCTGCTTTACCTTCATTTCAGGTCCCTGACCGAGGCGGCCATTGTAATGGTGACACTGCCCTTTGCCCTGGTCGGCGGAGTGTGGCTGCTGTACATCCTCGACTACAACCTTTCGGTGGCCGTGGTGGTCGGGTTTATTGCACTTGCCGGCCTGGCTGCCGAAACCGGTGTGGTGATGCTGGTGTACCTGGATGAAGTATTCAGCCGCAGGGCCGGCCAGGGCAGCATGCAAAGCATCAAAGACCTTTACGAGTCAATCATTGAGGGTGCAGTGGAACGGGTACGACCCAAGATCATGACCGTCGCCACAACCCTGATCGGCCTTCTGCCGGTCATGTGGGGTTCCGGGGCCGGTTCCCAGGTGATGAAACGGATTGCCGCGCCCATGGTCGGCGGGCTGATATCCTCCACAATTCTTACCCTCTTAATTATACCGGTGGTGTATCTGATCTGGAGAAAACGCCACCTCAATACTGAAGAAACACAACCAACAAAGGAGATTTTCTAATGAAGAAGTACACCATTATCTGTTTAGCAGCTTTCTGGGCGGTTTTTGGATTCACCCTGGCATTTGCATCAGGTTCAAGTCACAAAACATCCCACGGATCCGGACATGCCATGGACCATTCCGATCATGGCAGCGGTATGAAAATTCATGAGTCTGAGGTGAACGGGCACCAGTTCACCTACCGGCTGATCGATATGAAAGAAAAGATGAAAGGCATGAAAAATATGCCGGAGATGAAAGAAACCCATCATCTCATGGTCCACGTCACTGGGCCTGACGGCAAGAAGATCGAGGAGGCCCGGGTCGGCTACCTGATCATGGCTCCGGACAGCACCATTGAAAAGAAAATGGCCATGGCCATGAACGGCGGGTTTGGTGCCGATGTCACGTTCAAACACGGCGTGACATACAATGTCAAGGCCAAGGTGATGGCCGGCGAAGCCAAAGTGATGGATACGTTTGAGTATAAACTGGCCCATTAAAGAGGTTATGTCAGAATTGCGGCCCGTGCCGGGCACCACACCCGGCACGGGGTTGTGTGTTAATCTCAAAGGATCAGGAGGCTAAAACAGAGACCAGTGACGGCCTTGGTGGCGCTCCTTCTCGTTTTCAAACCGGAGTTGCTCTTTGTAATAGTAAAACGGCGGCCTGGGAGAGAGGAATCTTCTCAGGCGTTGCGTTACAGAATGATAGAAATGGCCAAATCCCTTAAGAGAAGGAACTCGGTATGCCCCGGCAGTTTTATGTTGTCCGGGGATGGCTGGATGTTGAATGGATTTTTGAGT
>QZLA01000008.1 GCA_004796375.1 Desulfobacteraceae bacterium | reverse complement strand
GAACCGTGACCCTCTTTGGCTCAAACGGGATATATGAGCAATCCCAATCGTCAGGCAGGGATCACAGGATCTACAACATCCGGGCGCGATCCAACAGGGGCGGGGGAATTATTATTTTTGGCAAAGGCGCGCATATAGAAGACTGCACAGCCTCGGGGAATACGGAGCAGGGTATCTTTGCCGGCATGGGGTCCAAAGTGGTCGGCAATACTGCCCTGGAAAACGGGGAAGACGGGATATACGGCAATGGCGGCAACCTGGTGGCCCGGAACGTCAGTGCTGAAAATTCAGGCTATGGGATTTTTGCTGCCAACGGGTCCACAATAACCGGCAACGTGGTTTACAACAATGATCAAAGCGGGATTTACGCGGCTTCCGGCTGTACTGTCACGGATAACAGTTCCGCCTGGAACCTGATGTCCGGTATAGAGGCCGGAGCGACTACCTGGGCCGGGGCTGTTGTGTCGGGCAATACCTGCTATGGCAATAAACATCACGGAATCGTTGCAGGCAACGCCACCATCATTCGCGGGAATACCTGCTACAGCAATGATTATCACGGCATATTCCTGGCGTATCACTCGTTTGTGGATAAAAACATCGCATACGCCAATAATCAATCCTTGGGCACATATCTGAACATCAGTGAGTGTTACAGCTGCACCTTTGGATTAAATCATGACCCCTGATTCAGAAGGAGAATTATCATGGGACGATCCATACTGATTATTAATCTCATTTTAGGGTTGTGTTTTTTCCCTGGTGCGTCACTGGCGGATTTTTATGTCATTGCCGGCAGCAGGGCAGCAGGAGAAGAGATAAAATCCCTACCCTGTACCATATCTTCTTCCGGGTTTTATTATATCACCCGGAATTTATCATGTGGTGCCGGCAGCCACGGGATTACAGTGGCCAGCGACAATGTGACCATCGATCTGATGGGTTTCTCGATTTCAGGGCCCGGCACCGGGACATATCATGGCATTTACATGAACGCCAGGAGCAATGTGGAGATACGGAACGGAACCGTGACCGGCTTTGGTTCAAACGGGATATATGAGCAATCCCAATTGTCAGGCCGGGACCACAGGATTTACAACATCCGGGCAAGGCTGAACAAGGGGGGCGGCATTATTATTTTTGGCAAAGGCGCGCATATCGTGAATTGCACGGCCTCTGAAAATACCAAGCAGGGGATTTTCGCAGGACAGCGGTCAAAAGTGGTTGGAAATACCGCCATAAAAAATAAAACCGATGGCATATGGGGAAACGGTGCCAGCCTGATCGCCCGGAACGTCTCCAGGGAAAATGATGTAAGGGGCATTTTTGCTGCGGCAGGTTCTACCATCACAGAGAATACGGTTTACAAAAACGGGGACAGGGGAATCGTTGCCGGCAGCGGCTGCGTGATTACCAACAACACCTCTTCCCATAACCTGGATTCCGGTATTGATGCCTACACGGGATCTGTTGTCTCAGGCAACACATGTTATGCCAATGAAGAACATGGTATTGAAGCCAGCAGCGCTGTAATTGTCCGCGGGAATACCAGCTTTCTCAACGGTTGCTATGGAATTTCCCTGACCTGGGATGCGTTTGTGGATGAGAACCTTTCATACAGCAATAACCAGTCGCTGGGCGCATATCTCAATATCGGTCCCTGTAATCGCTGCACCTTTGGATTGAATCTTGCCCCTTGATTTCAGGGGGAAGAAATAACCTTGTCTGCAAAACCCATTTCTGGTAGCGATATGGGCAGGCAAAGGTATGAAATTGTGTTTTCCCTTTACATGGATTGATAAATTGTACCCATGGTTGAAACACTAGAGGAAAAGGTCGCACGGGTCGTTAAAGAGCGGGTGGATGTGGTGCCCTACAATCCGGCATGGCCGGGGATGTTTGAGCAGGAGCGGCATCACCTGCGGTCTTGCCTGCCGCAGGACCTGGTCGGAAGAATTGAGCATTTCGGGAGCACGGCGGTTCCCGGGCTTGCGGCCAAGCCGATTATCGATATGCTGGTCGAGGTGGCAAGCCTTGACAGGGCCAGGGAGATCATCGCCCCGATCCTGGAGGCCCAGGGGTATGATTATTTCTGGCGCCCGTCACACGGGGATGATACGCCGCCGTTTTATGCCTGGTTTATCAAGCGTGATGAAAGGGGATCCAGGACCCACCATATTCACATGGTTGAATCGGATTTTGAGCACTGGAACCGGTTGCGGTTCAGGGACTACCTGATCAATCATCCGGATGCCGCGCAAGAGTATGCCGAGTTGAAGATGGCGCTTTCAAAAACACACCGCCAAGACCGGGTGGCTTACACACGGGCCAAGACACGGTTTATCAATACCATCATGGAGCGCTTCAGGGGATAACTGGTCGCACGGGATCTTGATCGCGGTCATGGTTCAGGTGTCCAATCCTTCGATTTCTTCCAATTGTTTTTCAAACTTCTTTGATTTTTCCTTGTTGTTCTGCTCTTGAAGCTTTTCCATCATCGCGACATTTTTTTTAAGCGACGGCAGCACCTCATTTTTGAAAATTTCCTTCTGCTCTGTGGAAAATTCTGACATCTGCTTGAACAGATCATCCATCTTTCTGTGGAAAGCGTCCGGTGGTAGCCATAGAATAATGGATGAATACCAGCGTACAGAGTCAGAGAATCGATATCCTGATCCTCCTTGCTGCAGTGATCATTTTTTCAGTGGCCGGGCTGAGCAAGAAAGGGCTTGCAGCCTTTTTAGGCACCCTTACAGGATTATTTGTCACCCTGGGTTTGACTCTTTTTTTCGGAGGTGTGTTGAAAATCGGCGGCATGACCTCTCCCTTTGCCTCCACGCTTATTCTAACCGGCCACTTTCGCCTGGACATACAGGGAATATTCTATTCGGCCGTCCTTTTGGGAGCCTAAGGCGCGACCATGGACATTGCCATGGATGTTTCGGCGTCCATGGACGAAATCAAGATCAAGTGCCCTGAAATAAGAATGGGAGAACTGGTCCGTTCAGGGCTGACGATCGGACGCACCGTAATTGGAACCATGTCTACAACCCTTCTTCTGGCCTATTCCGGCGGATACTTGACCATGCTGATGATCTTTGTCTCACAAGACACAAGTTTCACCAGAATTATCAACATGAAAATAGTGGCTGCAGAAATTTTCAGAGTTCTCATGGGAAGCATCGGCCTAATCATCGTGGCCCTGGTTACAGCCCTGGTCGCCGGTTTTTTACTTTGCCTTCTCCCGAGAAGGTCTTAAAACACAATCCCCCGGGATATGAGAGTGATGGTGATCGGATTCATTTGATCAGATTAATGTTTCGCTTTGGCATCTTCAGTCCAATCTACAATCAACAGTGTTTTTCAAGCATAGACTGCCAGGTTTCGTAGCTGTCCAACAACGATCCTGATGCCGGGCTCGGATCAAAATACTTGCCGTTGCCCCGCAGTTTTGACAGAGCAGCAATCTCTTGAAAAATACCGATACCCAACCCGGCCATATAGGCGGCCCCAAGGGCGGAGACCTCCTGGATACCGACGGTTGTCACCCTCACCCCGAGCAGGTCTGCCATCATCTGCAAAAGCCAGTTATTAGCAGACATACCACCGTCCACCTTTAACTGGGACAGCTTTACTCCGCTATCCTTTTCCATGGCCAATATCACATCCTTGATCTGAAAAATCACAGATTCCAGCGCAGCGCGAACAATATGCCTCCTACCCGTGCCGAATGTCAGTCCCACAATGGATGCCCGGGCATCCATTTTCCAGTGTGGTGCGCCCATGCCGCTGAATGCCGGGATCAGATAGACCCCACCGCTGCTGTCCAGACCTCTTACCATGGTTTCGGTTTCAGCGCTGGATGAAAAAAGCCCCAACTGATCCCTGAGCCATTTGATGGTGGATCCGCAGCTGACAATGATACCCTCGAGGGCGTAATCCACCCGCTCCTGTGTACTCCAGCAGATGGTGGTAACCATGCCGTGGTCTGAGACAGGTGCCGAAGCACCGGTATTGCAGAGGATGGATGAGCCGGTACCCAAGGTGGCTTTGGCCTGGCCCGGCTTAAAACAGCCCTGACCGAATGCAGCTGCATGGGAATCGCCGATCATGCCGCAAATGGGTATGGGCTTGGGGAAGATCCCCTCCAGATTAGATGCCCCGAAATCAAAGGAAGATGAAACAACACCAGGCATCCGTAAGCCATTGGCGCCAAAGGCTTTCATCAATGTCTGGTCCCAGCCAAGGGTATGGATATTAAAAAGCAGGGTGCGGGATGCATTGGTATAGTCGGTCAGATAGGATCGTCCCCGGGTAAACTTGTATAACAGCCAAGTGTCGATTGTCCCAAAAAATGATTTTCCACTGCCCGCAGCGTCTTTGAGCCCCGAATGATTCTCCATCATCCAGGCCAGCTTTGCCCCTGAAAAGTAGGGATCCAGGATAAGACCGGTCCGTGTCCGGATCTCATCCTCAATTGGTGAGCCCTTGAGCCTTTCGCAAATGGGAATGGCCCGTTTGCACTGCCAAATAACAGCGTTGCACAGGGGAACCCCTTTCTCGTCCCAAAGCACAAAACTTTCCCGCTGGTTCGAAATACCAATGGCCGCCACCCGATCCTTTGCATCCGGGATGACCTCCCCTGCCCTGTCCATGCAGGAGCGCACAGATAAAAGGGTGTTCTCATAGATGCCCTCAGGATCCTGCTCCACAAAGCCGGGCCGGGGATATAGCGTTTCTGACAGGGCGTCCCCCTTGGCTATTATTCGAGCGTTCTCATCAAAAAGCACCGTCTTTGTGCTGCTGGTCCCCTGGTCTATGGCCAAAATGAGATCACTCACTGCACCTTCTCCTTATTACCATGTCCCTATTCACTGCACATGTCGACTGCTGTGGCCGCGACACCTTCTGCGTCAATGCCGATGTATTTTCTCATCTGGTCCCTGGGCCCGGATACGGCAAACCGCCCCTCAGCAAAACCGAGCCGCTTCACCCTGCAGTTGATCCCCTTTTCAGCAATGGTCTCACAAACCAGGCTGCCGATGCCCCCGTGCCGGCTGTGCTCTTCAACTGTAATGGCCCTGGCTGTTTTGGACAGGACCTGGGCCAGCACATCCCGTTCAAGCGGCCTTATGGATGGCAGACTGACAACCTGGGCCCTGATCCCTTTAATATCCAGGAGACGTCCGGCAGCAACAGCCTCGTGCACGGTTGAGCCCATCGCCAGAATGGTGATATCCTCCCCTTGGCGGATTACGTCGGGATGGCCGGGGCAAAAGGAATAGCTATCGTCATGAAGATCCGGCAATTTAGCACTATCCATCCTTATATATACGGGCCCCTCGTAATTAAAAGCATAATCGAAAATCTGCCGGGCCTCAACCCCGTCACATGGTGCAAAAATCTGAATATTTCCAAACCCTCTCATGATGGAGACATCATCAATGGCGTGATGTGTACTGGCAAGGGCACCATAGCAGACACCTGCATTCAGGCCCATCAGCTTAACATTGGTATTGGAATAGCAAATATCATTTTTCACCTGTTCGTTTGCCCGGTGAACCAGAAAGCACGCTGCGTTGGCTGTCACTGAAACAAAACCGCCAAGGGCCATGCCCGCTGCCGTGCCCACGAGACCCTGCTCCGCAATGCCGACATTGATCAGACGATCCGGGAACTGCTCCTTAAACGGTGCAATTTTGGCTGTTGAGGTGGAGTCGCTGACCAGCACGGCAATATTCTTGTCTTTCCTGGCCGCATCCACAAGGCTGTCCACCATGACATCCCGAAGATCCTGTTTGACCGCAGTTTCTAACATGATAATTCCTCCATGGCCTGGGAGAGCTCATTTTCGGTGGGAATTTTGTGATGCCAGGCAGGTTGATTTTCAATAAAGGAAACACCACACCCCTTGGTGGTCCGGGCAAGAATAGCCTTGGGCCGATCGTTTTTTTCAAGGGATTCGATTGTCCGCACCAAGGCCTCCGGGTCATTACCATCGGCCTGATGTAACTCCATCCCAAAGGCCTCAAGTTTTCTATCCAGGGGTTCAAGCGCATTGATATTTTCAGTAAAATCCGCGAGCTGTAACCCATTCCTGTCAATAATCCAGATCAAATTATCCAGTTTGTACTGTTGTGCGGTCATCGCCGCCTCCCAGTTGGATCCCTCCTGAAGCTCACCATCTCCGGTAAGCACATATACCTTATATTCAAGGTTCTGTTTTTTGGCTGCAAGTGCCATCCCCACGCCAATAGCCAGCCCGTGACCCAGAGCGCCGGTATTGACCTCAACAAAAGGGGTCTTCTGCCGTACCGGATGTCCGGGAAGCCTGGAATCAAACCCAAGATAGGTACCAGCCAGGCTTTCGTCCAAAAGACCGGCCTGCATCAAGGTGCAATAAAACCCTCCCACCCCGTGCCCTTTGCTTAATACGAAACGGTCCCTTCCCGGGTTTTCCGGGTTATGCCTGTCGTAACGGAGCAGCCTGAAGTACAATGCAGCCAGTATATCTGTTTCTGACAGGTCTGCCCCGGTATGCCCCTGCCCGGCCCCAAAGTTCATTTTCAATACCCGTTTTCGAATTTCAGCTGCCTGCGTTGAAATGTCTCCAGGTTCAAAAGCAAAGGGATTATCCATCGTGTTCTCCTATGATATTTCTTTCGTTTATTTTTGTTTTTATATTAATTCGAAAATAAAAGCAAGAGAAAGATCCAAGCATTAAAATCTGCAAAAAAACCCTTAAATACTCGAATTTAATTCCTATTTCCGCTGAAAATCATTCATATCCAAGTTTTTTAAATTTGATTATTGACATTTCGAAAAATTCGTGAAATTTACTTTTATAGGCACAATCGAAAGAAACACAAACCAAAGGAGAAGAAAAATGAAAAAGCTTAGCATCGCAAGTCTGGCACTTATTTTTTTCCTGACGGCTTCCATGGTCTATGCCAAGGACCTCATCGTCGTCATCACCCCGTCCCACGACAACCCCTTTTTTAAATCCGAAGCGGTGGGGGCCGAAGCCAAGGCCAAGGAACTGGGATATGATGTGCTTTCCCTGGTTCATGACGATGACGCCAACAAACAGAACGAACTGTTCGATACGGCCATAGCCCGGGGCGCCAAAGCCATTATCCTGGACAATGCCGGTGCAGATGCCAGTATCGCTCCTGTTGAGCGGGCAAAAAATGCCGGCATCCCAAGCTTTCTCATCGACAGGGAGATCAATAAAAATGGTTTGGCGGTCTCCCAGATTGTTTCCAATAACTACCAGGGTGCCAAACTGGGTGGAGAGGAATTTGTTAAACTCATGGGAGAAAAGGGCAACTATGTTGAATTGGTTGGCAAGGAATCCGACACCAATGCAGGTATCCGCTCCCAGGGATACCACGATGTGATTGACCAGTACCCGGACCTGAAAATCGTTGCCCGCCAGAGTGCCAACTGGAGCCAGACCGAAGGGTTTGAAAAAATGGAATCCATTATCCAGGCCAACCCTGATATCCAGGGTGTGATCTGCGGCAACGACACCATGGCCATGGGCGCTATGGCTGCCTTGAAAGCTGCGGGCAAAGGCAAGGTAATCGTTGTTGGATTTGACGGCTCCAATGATGTCAGGGATTCCATCCTGGCCGGAGACATCAAGGCAACCGTTCTTCAGCCGGCATACAGGATTGCCCAGATGGCTGTGGAGCAAGCGGATAAATACCTGAAAACCGGCTCCACAGGACTTCCTGAAAAACAGCTCATGGACTGTGTGCTCATCAACGACAGAAATGCCGCCAAGCTCGAAACATTTGCCTTAAAATAATTCTGGTATCCATCCATTGGGTCTGTAAATTCCTTTTTTGGGGTTTACGGACCCACGGGCCATTTGTTAAAGGATATTATGCTGAACACCTCGACGACAGGCAGCCGCTTCATTGCCCGGATCTTTTTAACGCTTTGTCTTTTTTTCCTTGTCATTAACGCCTGCACCATAGTGCCTGACGACGACACTCAAAATGGCTCCCAGGGAAAATCCGGAGAAAAAGAAAAACTCGATATCTATTTTGTCAGTGATGATTTCAAACCGGATGAATATGCCCGGAATATATGGAAGAGCAAGGTAGTGCCGCTCTTTATGGAAAAAAGCACCCCCCTTGAGCAGATCCTGCCGGACTGGCACCAGAATTCCGCTGAAGCGGGAAGGAAATTCGGATATCGTGAGAAGGCCGAAGGCAGTCCCTGGAATTTCAGGGTCAGAGGAAAGGGAATCATCCTGGCCGCCCATACAACGTCCAGAGCCTCTACCGTGGATATCGATCTTTTCCCCGCGGACGGCACACCGGACCTGGTACTTCAGATCGGACCGGTTTTCAAGGACAGCGCCATCAGGGACTCCCTGGATTTTATCTCCTTTACGGACTTTACCAACCAGCTGGAGTTTGCCCGGCTGTCCAACGCCTTTAACAAAGTGGTGCGCCAGGATGTAACCGGCAACCTGGATCGGGAAAATCTCAAAGGCAGGCAGGTCTCCTTCTGGGGTGCGTTTACCCAGTTACAGGATTCCGACCAGATCCGGGTCACCCCTGTTGTGCTCACGATTGAGTAGAGGCATTTCATGACCGATCCTTCCGACGACATCATCCTAAAGGCCTGCGGCATCACCAAAGTTTATCCGGGTACCCTGGCATTGAACCGGGTGGATTTCAATGTATACCGTGGCAAGGTCAACGTGCTGGTGGGAGAAAACGGCGCTGGCAAATCCACCCTCACCAAAATTCTTGCCGGGGTTGAAGTGCCTACAAGAGGCCACCTTGAGCTCGAAGGGAAACAGGTTAGGATCGAATCCTTCCATGATGCCACCCGACACGGCATCGGAATGATTCACCAGGAGCTGAACCTGTTTGGCAACATGAATGTAGCTGAGAATATCTTCATCGCCCGGGAGCTGACAAAAGGCCGAGTCCACATCGATCACAGAACCCAGACAGCCAAGGCACAGGAACTGCTGGACCGGTTGGAGGCGGAAATCGATGCCAGGGAACAGGTAGCAGACCTGCGGATCGGCCAGCAGCAGATGGTGGAAATCGCAAAGGCGCTGGCCCTGAATACCCGCATCCTCATCATGGACGAACCCACCTCAGCCTTGTCCGCCGCGGAGGTGGATGTGCTCTTCCGGGTCATCCAGGACCTCAAACGCCAGGGAGTCACCATCATCTATATTTCCCACCGCCTTGAGGAACTGATCCAGATCGGGGACCACATCACGGTGCTGCGGGACGGCAACCTCATGCAGGAAGCCCCTATGATCGAAATCGACGTTTCCTGGATCATATCCCAGATGGTGGGCACCGATAAAAACCGGGAAATGACCCATACCACCTCGGCAACCTGTGAGGAGATCCTCAGGGTAAAAAACCTAAGCCTTGCCCGGACCGGAGGCGGATACACCCTTGACCAACTGAATTTCTGCCTCTGCAAGGGAGAAATACTAGGCATCTACGGCCTCATGGGAGCTGGCCGCTCCGAGTTGTTTGAATGCCTCATGGGACTTGAAACCGAAATTGAGGGAAAGGTGTTTTTAGATGGGAAAGAGGTCACCCGGGGCCGTGTGGATGATCATATCCGGGAAGGCCTATCCTTAATTCCGGAAGACAGACAGCGGGAGGGCCTGGTCCAGGTGCTGGACGTCAGCGACAACATGACCCTGTCCAGTCTGTGGAAATTCATCAAATGGATCCACATCAAAAGCACACCGTTAAAACAGGCTGTGGACCAAATGGTTAGGAATCTCTCCATTAAAGTGCCCAGCCCCAGGGTAATCATCAGCTCGCTTTCCGGGGGCAACCAGCAGAAGGTGGTCATTGGCAAGGCCCTGCTCACAGAGCCCAAGGTGCTGTTGATGGACGAACCCACCCGGGGGATCGACGTGGGCGCCAAGGGTGACGTGTTCGGCATCATGAACGATCTGGCAGCCAAAGGCCTTGGAATCATATTCGTCACCTCGGAACTCAAGGAAATCATGATGGTGTCAGACCGCATCATGGTCATGAGCAATGGAAAGATCACAGGGGAATTCACAAAAGAAACCGCCACAGAGGAAGGTATCGTTGCCGCTTCCGCCGTGGGCCATAATCACACGCACGCAAGCGCTTAACGATTTGGAGTCTCGATAATGAGTCAAGCATCAGCAACTGCTCCAGAAATTAAGAAAGAAAAATTCAAGATAGGTATGCTGCTCTTAAATCTGCGGACCTTTATCGCCCTTTTCCTTGTGGTGATCTATTTCAGCATCATGGCCCCAAATTTTTTGTCCATGGCAAACCTGCTGATCCTGGTGAAACACGTCTCAATCTATGCATTTCTGGCCATCGGCATGACCTTTGTTATCATCACCGGGGGCATCGATCTGTCCGTGGGAGCCATTGTCGGCCTTGCCGGCATGGTTGCAGGACTGCTTCTCCACAAAGGGCTGCACATCCCCTTCATGAATGCAACCATCTATTTTCACCTGCCCATGGTCATCCTCATCACCCTGGGGGTGGGTGTCCTCTGCGGGGCTTTCAGCGGCCTGCTCATCACCCGTTTCAGGGTGCCGCCCTTCATCGCCACCCTGGGCATGCTTTATATTGCCAGGGGTGCGGCCCTGCTGTTATCCGACGGCAAAACCTTCCCCAACCTAGTGGGGAGCGAAGCACTAGGGAACACCGGTTTCCCCTGGCTGGGATCCGGAACCATCCTGGGCATCCCCTTTAGCATTTGTGTGCTTGTCATATTGGGAATCGGGGCGTCCTATCTTGCCAAACGAACCCCATTGGGCCGTCACATATACTCAGTGGGCGGCAATGAACGCGCTGCACTGCTTTCCGGGGTCCGCGTAAACCGGGTCAAGATGTTTGTCTACATGTTTGCCGGCTTCTGCTCAGCAATTGCCGGACTGATCATTGCATCCCAACTGGTGGCCTCCCACCCGGCCACAGGCGACATGTTCGAACTCACAGCCATTGCCGCGGCTGTCCTTGGGGGCACCTCCCTTGCCGGCGGACGGGGTACCATCGGCGGCACGATCATTGGTGCCTTTGTCATTGGCGTGCTGGGAGACGGCATGGTTATGATGGGGGTCAGTTCTTTCTGGCAAATGGTTATCAAGGGACTGGTCATCGTTGCTGCAGTGGTGGTGGATCAGTTCCAGGGTAAATTACAAAGCAGGGCGGTAATACAGGAAGACTAATAAGGAGGTTAAAACGCAGATGAAAATGATGGATAAAAAGATTTGTTTGGGTGTCGTTGTCGGCACCCGTGATTTTTTCAATCCCGCCCTGTGCGGCTCTGCCAGAAAAGAGGTCCTGGATTGCCTTGAAGCACTCGACATTGCTTCAGTGATCGCTCCGGAAGAGGCCACTCCCCACGGGGCGGTTGAGACCATTGCGCATGCACGACTCTATGCTGACCTGTTCCGTGAAAATGCCCGGCACATTGACGGGATACTCGTAATCCTACCGAATTTCGGGGATGAAATCGGCATTGTCCAAACACTGGATCTGGCTGGACTGAATGTACCGGTCATGGTCCAGGCTTGCAATGACGAACTGGACAAGGTGGATGTATTTTCAAGAAGGGATGCATTCTGTGGTAAGATATCCGTCTGCAACAACCTATACCAATACAACATCCCCTTTACAGACACCACCCATCACACGTGCGACATTAAAAGCGATGCTTTCCGGAACGACCTGAAACGGTTTGCCGCCATCTGCCGCACAGTCAAAGGGCTTTCTACAGCAAGAATCGGGGCCATCGGCGCAAGGCCTGCCGCGTTCCAGACTGTGCGCTTTTCCGAAAAGATCCTCCAGTCCCAGGGTATCACCATTGTGCCGGTGGACCTGTCCCAGATTTTTGCTGCAGCGAACAAGCTGGACGACAAGGCCCAAGAGGTACAAGAAAAACTTGCCCAGATTAAGGCATACGGAACCATTCCTGGCCGTATTCCTGAAGAACAGATCCTGCGTCAGACCAAATTCTCCGTGGCCGTCAATGACTGGATGGCGGAAAATGAATGCGTTGCCAGCGCTGTCCAGTGCTGGACCTCTATCCAGGATAACTACGGCTGTGCTGCCTGTTTGACCATGAGCATGATGGGTGAGGATTTAATGCCCAGTGCCTGCGAGGTGGATGTGGCCGGAACGGTGTCCATGTATGCCCTTCTTCTGGCCTCGGGCAAGCCTCCTGGATTCCTGGACTGGAATAACAATTATGGGTATGAAGAAAATAAATGCGTCAACACCCATTGCAGCAATTTCCCCAAAAGCTTTATGGGAGAAGTCCCTGAAATTGCCGACCTGGACATCCTTGGGGAAACCCTTGGCCGCGAAAACTGTTTTGGCGCCGTAAAGGGCAAAGTGGCCCCAGGCCCCATGACCTATTTTAGAATCTCTACGGATGATCCCAAGGGCAAGATCAAATCCTATCTCGGCGAGGGCGAATTCACCAGCGATCCCTTTGCCATGGACGGCGGCATTGCCGTCTGCCATGTGCCTCGTTTACGCCCCCTGCTGGATCATATCTGCCAGAATGGCTTCGAGCATCATGTGGCCATGGTCAGGGGCCATGTTTCCCAGGTTCTGGAGGAGGCTGTCGGAAAATATTTGGGATGGGATCTATTTGTCAACCAGTGATCTTTGAAAATAATTGTTCCCAAGGCGCCATCCAGATGTTTACATGGATAACCAAAAAATGATAATTTGAACGGATATATCTGAATTGATCGTTGTATGACCTGCAACGGAAGCTGCGGTTTAATAAAAATGTGAGGAACTTGTTATATCCCTTATGTTAGCAAAACAGAGAAAATTAAAAATTCTTGAGTTGATCCGCGAAGAAGGCAGCGCAAGGGTAAGAAACCTGAGCAAGCTGTTCAGTGTTTCAGAGCCCACCATCCGCCAGGATTTAGAAAAGCTTGAGTCGGAGGGATTTATCACCCGAATCCACGGAGGCGCTTTTCTCAAATCCGTCCCCCAGTTGGTCCAGACAATGACCCTGGAGCACCTGGAGAATATGGACAAAAAAAGGCTCATCGGCCAGACCGCAGCAGGTTTTGTAGAACACGGGGAGACCATTATCCTTGACGCCGGGTCCACCACCACCGAGATGATTGAGGAGCTGACCCTGAAAGAAAACCTCAAGATCCTCACCAATGCATTGAATATTGTGCTTCGATTAGGAGCGCTTCCCAACTGCACGGTATTCTCATCCGGCGGGCAGTTCAAACCACCGACCCTTTCTTTAACCGGGGAAAAAGCCGCGGATTTTTTCACTGATGTTTATGCTTCAAAACTTTTCCTGGCCACGGGCGGCATTTCCTTTGATGCCGGGCTGACCTATCCCGGATTCAACGATCTTTATGTTAAAAAGGCCATGATAAAGGCAGCCAAAGAGGTATTTCTACTGGCAGATGCTTCCAAGATCGGTAAGGTCTCTTTTGCCTCCCTGGGCGGCCTTGACCTTATTGATTATTTTATTACGGACAGCTCCATAAAAGATGAAGACCACCAGCGGTTCCAAGATATGGGTGTAAAGGTCATCATCGCCAAATAGGCAGGATCCCTTGAAAATCCTCAACTACGGCTCCATCAACATCGATAGTGTCTACACGGTTCCCCGTATTGTCAGACCCGGTGAAACGCTTTCAAGCACCGGTTTGCAAACATTTGCCGGGGGCAAAGGGGCCAATCAGTCCGTGGCACTGGCCAAGGCCGGCGCAAAAGTCTGGCAGGCTGGAAAAATTGGCCAAGACGGCACCTGGATCCTGGAAAAACTGGAGGGCTATGGCGTGAATACAGACCTGGTCCACCAGTACCAGGGCCCCACAGGCCAGGCATTTATCCAGGTCACACCTGAAGCCCAGAATTCCATTGTCCTTTTTGGGGGCGGCAATCTGAAAATCACACAGCAAGAGATTGACCATACGCTGTCCCATTTTTCACAAGGGGATTTTCTGGTGCTTCAGAACGAAATCAATGAAACTCCTTACATCATTACAGCGGCCAAAAGAAAGGGGCTTCACATCTGCCTGAACCCTGCTCCTTTTGAAGATGCCATATTGTCCTGGCCGCTGGACCTTGTGGATATCCTGATGGTCAACGAAATTGAAGCCGAAGGGCTTTCCAGGAGCAGCGGATCGCTTGAAGAGAGACTCACCGCCATGACCCACAGGTTTCAGGATACCGACATCATCCTGACGGCAGGCGAATCCGGTGCTTTTTTCGGCCGTAATGACCAGAGGATTCATACTCCTGTCGTAAAGGCTGAAGTAAGGGATACCACGGCTGCGGGTGACACATTTCTGGGATTCTACCTCGCCTCGGTCATTGCCGGATCTGATGCAGGTGCTGCAATGGAGAGGGCATCAAGAGCAGCAGGCATAACCGTTTCCAGGCAGGGGGCTATGGACGCCATCCCCTTTGCCGGCGAAGTGGCGTGAAGAGTTATTCATCAAGCATCTCCCGGACCTGATCCGCGGTTATGACCCAGGGATCTGATTTTCCAAATCAGACATTAACCAACCCTTCGATTTCCTCTAATTGCTTTTCAAGTTCCTTTGATTTTTCTTTGTTGTTCTGCTCCTGGAGCTTTTCCATCATCTCGTCAATTTTTTTTCTGAGCGATGGCAGCACCTCGTTTTTGAAAATTTCCTTCTGCTCCGTGGAAAATTCCGACATCTGATTCGCAAGGTCGTCCATCTTTTTATGGAAAGCGTCCGTGTCAAAAGCGTCGATATAGCTTTCAAGCTGACCCAGGAGCTCATCGTTTTGTTTTTTAATGCTGTCCATGATCTTTTTCAGATCTTCCCCGGCCGTGGCTATTTTATACTCTATATAAGTGACGCCGTTTACGGATGCTCCTGATTCCAAAGGCATTTTATCCGAAGCATCTGAAAGTGACACAGCAACGATATGTGCATTTGGATTCTTTGAAAATCGATTGCTCATCAACACAAATGGTGTGGTGTCGAATATCTTGTCTCGATATTTTTTCTCAATAATGATTTCAACGTTGGACAGTTCAGATTCGCTTAAATAGACCCTTTCGACCTTGCCGATCAAGACCTTTTGTCCTTTGGGATCCTGGGCCAAAAACACTTTGCTGCCCTGGATAAGATTTTGATGATTTTTATACAATACGTTGACCACCAGGTCTCTTTGGAAAAATGAAAAGATGTTTGATAACGGGTTTGCCAAGCAAGGGGTATTAAAACTTAACACCGCAACAACGGATATTATTATGCTCACATATTGTTTCATGATACTTTCCTTTGATTTGAAATAAGTTCTTTTATCCCTCACTTTTTAAAACCCTTATCCCACTCTCATCCAAAAACTTGACAGATTTGCTGCATATCGGAGCACTGGTTTCTAAAGTGATGGCAGCACCGGGTTCAATATGTTTAATCTTGATCGCTTTTTCAAGAAGTGCTGCGGCGTCTTTCATGACAACCCGGCTTTTCCTGTTGATCTCGATTGTGAACTCATTTGAACCCTGCTGGAACAATGCGGTCCTTGGAGGCAACCCGTAAATCCTGGGATCGATTTTAATTTTCATTTTCAATCCTTCTCATCATTCTGATCAAATATCTGTAATTTAAAGTTGAATCCTTCATAGGTCAAAACCATTTGAGCAAACTCATCCCAGGTAATCTTTTTACCATCGATGATTAAGAGGGGATTTGGGCCTTGTGCGTCATCATAGCCCACACTTGAAATCTGTCCTCGGACCGTATCATCACCCGTGATCTGCCATTGATCGATCTCTGTATTCCTGGAAATATGCTTCCTGCTCAACGATTTCAGCATCTGCTCATACAGTCTTGAAAACAGCGGAAAAATACCTTCCTTTGTTTCACCGATCATCTTGAACTCATAGCCGGAAGACAGATCAGCTTTGACCTCATGTGCACAGAGAACCTGTTGACCCCCCATAAGCCGAAGGGAAAACCGGAACTCGTGATCCATACCATCCAGATCTTTCAAGACAACCGGATGGAGCTGGATATCTTCATATTCAATACCGGCCGCCTTGGAAATTTCCTTGTTATAACAATGCAGACATATCTGAAGATTTTTATCCTCACCCGGCACATAAATCGAATTATATGCTGGCGCATCATTCCCACACCATTGACACTTATCTTTTTCAAATTCCATTTAAATTCTGCCTGTAAATCAACGCCGGTTTTTCTTTCTGGACTTTTTTTCCTGTTTCCGTTTCTTTTTCCTGTCCACTGCTTTCTTTTTTTGGCTTTTTTTCTGTTCCTGGATTTGTTCAGCAGTTATGGCTGCTGATTTCCTGGATTTATTTTCAAAACATGCCCACCACGACATGGACTTGTGAAGGTCATCTATACTTTGGCGCTCGAAGTCTCTACGGAGGTTTTCAAGACAGAACGCTTCACCTTTCGCCAGTGACTTTTCAAAAGACTCAAAACGCACAAATCCAGGTGAAATCCATCCGTCTTCATACGCTTGCCTGATGGCATCGATAATTTCGACGGGATATAAATCAACAAGTTTAATGGCAAGCATACTCCAGAAATCAGATATTTCATCTGCCTCATCTCCGGTAAACAGCTGACCGAAAAATTCAACGACTTCCTTCCTTGATACATAGCCTGCTGCAACGGCATATGCAAGGGCACGATTCGCCCCATTTCTGCAGTATTCATCGACCTCTTTATCTAAGATCATTGATTTGATTCGATCAAGGGAGCCGCCGCAGGTGTTTAGCAGCACAATGGGCAGATTTTCGGTTATCAAATCATCAAAGAGCTGGTCGGGTATCCGGTCTTTTAAACTGAAAATATCTGCAATGACATGATGTGCCTCTTCTGCCTTGAAATGACCGAGAAGCATGAATGCATATAGGTATTCATGCCGGTTTTCATCCTCTATATATTGATATGGATGTGATAAAACATCCTCAAGGATTTCAATCAGGTGAGGAATGATCTCATCCTTTTGCCTGATTGCAGCATCCACCTGCTCTCTTTTGTAATTCCCGTCATAGAATCTAAATTCGGCCAGGATTTCTGAAACCGGGATAGGGTCTGTGTTTTTATTTTCCATCTATTTTATCCTTTAATCCGCCAACGACTTTATCCGTGTATCCAAAACCCTGTGTTTTACCTCTCGGGTAAGGTGTTTGATTCCTATTGCATTTTGCATGAGTCAATCTTCTTTTCCGGGCTTTCTTATTCAATCTCACCCAGTTTTTGTTTTATGGAATCCAACTTCTCCTGGGCTGTTTCAGATACGTCTCGTGCGGTCTCCACGGATTGAATATTCGTACCCTCTGAAGAGGATGATGTTTGTGTATCAAGATTTTTGTATACCAACAAAGCCGCTATCAGCATAGCGATCAGAATAACAATTATAAAAGCACCCCGCATGGTCACCCCTTTTATTATACGAATTTCATCATATGGCCTGTATTTTTAGATATCTATCTCATCTCTCGCAACTTACAAAGATTGATAAAGTTCTTTTACATGCTATCATATTCTTTACCGAGCCTATAAAATATTTTAAAGAGAAAAAGTTGTTTATATCTCAACCTATCCGGGCTTTGACCCTTTTAATCTATCTTGGCAACCAGCCGGTCAGCCCAGGTGTATAGAACTGGTGCCCCTGTTTTAGTTTCAAGCCATGCAGGCTCTTTGTGGGACGCATCATAAACCATTCTGTCCTTTGGAAACGTTTTGGCAATCTGGTCAATAATCTCCAATTCCTGATCAGTCAAAGCTTCCGCTTCAAATATATCTGCTTTTCGGATTTCATCTAAGAGATCATTGTAATTATTCAGTTGAGGTCCAAAAGGGAGGCGTGCATATGCTGCACCGGTCATGCTTCTGCCCAACCTCTTTTTGGCCATCATATCTGCATAGAACAAATACTTGCCAGCAAAGAGCATTTTATCATTTTCTTTTAAAATAGATCTTTTTAGAGCCGACTCGAACGCAGTTAGAACAAGTAAAATTCTCGGGATGGAGATATCTCTGTTACCATTTACATGACTCTCTATGGCATTAGTCATCAAGTGTTGCCGTAAAGCCTGATCCATAGATTTTGTCTGAATGGAACCGGTCTCCCATCTTTTAATGGACGCAACACCAACACCCATGGCTTCTGCCAAATCCGCCTGGGTCATTCCTTTTCCTTTGCGCAGCCTCCTTAAATCTTCACCTGACAAAAGACCAACCTGTTGCCTGTACGCCTCGGAAAGAGCGTTTTGCACCTTTCCAGCTGACTGAACGGTTCCTGCCGACAGTCCACACACAGGGCAAACAAATGCGTCTTCGATAACCTTGACTGTAATCCCTTTAAAAGGGACTGATTTTTCAACCTTTTTTTCTACCATGGCACCGTGACCCTTGGGGCAATTCATCTCGCTCATGGCACCTCCTTATCCTTTTCTGTCTATGTGCAGTGAAACCAGCCAGAG
>QZLA01000269.1 GCA_004796375.1 Desulfobacteraceae bacterium | reverse complement strand
TATTTTTTTCATGACCGTCATTTATTTTTGATAGCACGCTGGTCTGCTGTTGCTGCAGCAACAAGCAGTAAAAAATAAAACAAAAAAGGAATGAAACATGATGAAACTGGAACTATACAAGGTAATCGCCCGAACCATTATGGGATTTCCCAGGATCACCCTTGTGGTTTTCATTTTGCTGTCTCTTGCAGCAGGGGCGCTTCTGCCCGGGCTTAGCAGGGATCCAAGCCCCTACCTGCTGCCGCCAAGCCATGATAGCCGGGTCAACCTGAAAGAACTGCGCAAGACCTACACAGGGTCAAATGATGGCATTATTGTCCTTCTCGAAGCTGAAGATACTGTTTTTAACCCAGCCACACTTGCCAGGGTCAAGGCCCTGACCCTGGCATTTGAACAGATTCACCTGGTCACGGAGCGGGATCAGGCCGCGCTTGCAGAACTGGTTCCGGACCTGCCTGTCAGTATCGCACAAAAAGTGAGCCAGCTGGCAACAGGACCGGTAGATCCCGAGACATGGATGCGGATTGAAGAGGTGAGGGAAATCATTGAATTGTCTGATGAGACCGGTTCACAGACAATTGCGATGCTTTCAGGCCTGCTTGAAACCTGGATGGAAAAGCTCTCCCCCATCATCGAAGTAACATCACTGTCAAACACGGACAATATTCTCGGTAAAGACGGGAAACTCGATGTCAATCCGCCCTTTGATGATATTCCGATATCAAATGAAGCGTTGTCGAGGGTTGAAAAAGAGGTCCGGTCCAATGCACTGTTTGACCATGTCCTTGTTGCAGACGGCGGCCGGGCGACCAGCATCGTGTTAGAGCTTGCGCCCGCAGATGACAAAACAGATGAGCAGTTTGATATTTATACGAGAGTTAAACATATCGTCGAGAAGGAGATACCCGGTCCTGAAAACCACTATATCGCCGGGCTTCCCGTGGTAACAGGGGCGCTGGGAATGGTCATGGAGCAGGACACCCAAAAGCTTTTTCCCGTGGTCATACTGATCGTTCTCTTCTGTTTGTTTATCACGTTCAGAAAGCTGAAAGGAATCCTGGTCCCACTGATGGTGGTGATCTTATCTCTTGTGGTCACACTGGGGCTCAAATCCCTTTTTAACATTCCACTGAACATTATCACAACAACGCTGCCGGTTTTTGTTCTTTCCATCGGTGTTGCTGATGGGATTCATATGTTTTCCGAGTACAGGGACCATGTGCTGCAAGGGTATGACAGGCAAAATGCCATTTTGCTGACACTCAAGCACCTGGCAATGCCGGTAGTCATGACATCGATCACAACGGCAACGGCATTTTACGCCATTTCCATGACCCAGATTGTCCAGCTTCATTATTTTGGGATATTTGTTGCCGTCGGGGCGATGGTGGCCATGCTGTTTTCACTCTTCTTCATCCCGGCCCTTCTCATGCTCCTGCCTGAAAAGGGCAATGTGTCAAAAAGGTCGGCGTCAAAAATCGAAGAGACGTATGAAAAGTCTCTTGTAGCGATGACAAGGGGCTTTTTACGCTACCCTTTCCGGACAGGGCTTATAACGGTTGCTGTATTTCTATTATCTTTGTTTGGTGCGTCACAGGTGGTGGTGGACAATAACAATGTCGGGTATTTTCTTAAAAGCTCGGACATATATATCTCCTCGCAAAAGTTGAACAAGGTTGCTGCCGGCAGTTCATTGATCAATTTCCTGGTTACAGACCATTCGGACCGGAATGAGCCTTTCAAGCAGGCGGAGAACCTTCAGTATGTCGATCAGCTGGTCATGTTTTTAAAGGCGCAGGATCACGTTGGGAAAGTGCTTGGGTTGACTGAACTGATCAAACGGATCAACTTTGCGCTCAATGATGAGCAGGACCGGTTCAACAGGGTCCCGCCGCCCTCAAAAGATGCCGCATCCAAACATCTGACATCCCAGTTGCTGCTGCTCTATGAAAACGGCGGCGGGGATACCCTGTCTGATTACAGCGATTCAGAGTATAAACAGCTGAACATCCCTGTAATTCTGCGGACCAACTCATCCCGGGATACCTATAAACTGGACAATAAAGTCAAAGCGTTTGTAAACCGTAACTTCCCGTCTCACATCAAGGTTGCGGTATCTGGATCAGCCAATGTGTCTGTGGCGGCAACAGACGAGATCGTCAGGGGCCAGATGGTCAGCCTGATGGTTTCATTTGCAGTGGTCCTGGTCATGCTTTTTATCACCTTCAGGAGCCTGACCTACGCCGCCATTGCCATCATTCCACTGGTAATGACGGTTACGATCAATTTCGGAATCATGGGATTTTTAGACATCCCGCTCGATATCGGAACAGCGGTTATTTCAAGCATCGTTATCGGAATCGGGGTGGATTATGCCATTCACTATTTATCGCGGCTGAAAGCGGATTTACAAAAGGGGCTTACCTTTTCCGAAGCGCTTGAAAATACGGTGAGCCGAAGTGGAAAAGCCATTGTTTCCAATGCCGCGACGGTGGGCTTAGGGTTTGTCGCACTATGGTTTTCCGTTTTAACACCACTGGTTACCATGGGATGGATGATCACGCTGACCATGCTTGTTTCCGCGTTCTGCACCCTTGTCCTGATCCCGGTCATGCTGGTGTTTATTGAAAAGAGAAGCCTTGATGAAATCATTGATCAAACATCTGTATTGCAGGGCCTTGATCCCAGAAACATCGGCAGCACTCAAACAAATTAAAGGAGATACAAAATGAAACAGATCATCACACGAATAATCATCGTCATGTTAGGATTTGCGGCCTTCATGCCTGCAGGATCTGCAGCCCAATCGGCCAAAGGGGTCATGGAACTCTGGGACAGCCGGGAGGACGGGGAAACAGTAGTATCTGATACCCTGATGATCCTGATCAATAAAAATAATAGCAAAAGAGTCAGGAATATAAAAAATATCCGCAAGGATTATGGCCCCGACACCAAGGGTATCATTTTTTTCTTAAGCC
>QZLA01000029.1 GCA_004796375.1 Desulfobacteraceae bacterium | reverse complement strand
TTCGGTTCGGGGAAGAGATGCTGTATCAGGACCGCAAGGAGCAAAACACGGAAGCGATCCTTGAAACCGGGGTTAAAGAAATCGTCACGGCTGATCCCCATGCATTCAATGCATTGAAAAATGACTATGAGGGAATGCCCGAGGTCAAACATATCTCCCAGGTGATTGCGCAGAAGGTAAAATCGGGCGCCCTGGACCTGCTGGCCTGCAAGGATCCGGACAAAGTATACATGTACCACGATCCCTGTTACCTCGGTCGCCACAATGGCGTATATGAAGACCCGAGGGACGCCCTGGACGCCATTGAAGGCCTCAGGCGCGTGGATGTTGAAAAAAGCCGTGACCGCTCCTTCTGCTGCGGCGGCGGCGGCCTGATGCTTTTCTATGAACCGGAAGAGGAAACCCGGATGGGTGTTCTGCGGGTGAACATGGCGGCTGAAGCCGGAGCCAATGTGATTGTGACCGCATGCCCCTTCTGCCTGGTGAATATCCAGGATGCCATCAAGGTGGCCGGCAAAGAAGGCGAGATGGAGGCGATGGATTTAACAGAACTTATAGCACAGCATTTAGCTTAAATAAGGTCTTAAATTATAACATAGTGGTAATTTTAAGGAGGGTGTAATGGAGATTTTAGTATGTGTCAAGAGAGTCCCTGATACTGCTGAGAACGAATTTGAACTCAACAGTGACGGTAATGATCTTGATCGTGACGACCTGGTTTACTCAGTCAATGAATGGGATAACTATGCAGTGGAAGAAGCCATTCAGATCGTTGATGACAAAGGCGGAAACGTGACAGTCGTGACCGTGGGCGATGATGAGTCTGAAGAGGTACTCAGGCGTGAAATGGCCATGGGCGCCAATAACGGTGTCCTTCTTTCCGATGATGCCTTTGAAGGAGCAGATGGTAAAGGTATTGCCGGCATCCTCAAGGCTGAAATCGAAAGCGGGAAATATGATCTGATTCTTACCGGTGCACAGGCTGATGAGGGTGCAGGCCAGGTCGGCGGGATGCTGGCCGCCATGCTGGATCTCCCCTATGCGTCACTGGTGAATAAAATCGAAGTGATCGATGATTCAAAGATCAGTGTGGGCCGTGAGATTGAAGGCGGAAATCAGGAGATGAATGAAATCGAGCTTCCCTGTGTGCTGTCGATCCAGACCGGTATCAATGAGCCCCGCTATGTCGGGATTCGCGGTATCAGAAAGGTGGCGTCTGTGGAAATTCCTGTCAAGGGCGCATCAGATCTCGGCGTTGATCCTGCTGTTGTGGGCGCAGACGGTGCCAAAACCAAGCGGGTGGACTACTTTGTACCTGAACTGGGTGACGGTGCTGAAATGCTTGAAGGCTCCACAGAGGAGATCATTGAAAAGCTCATTGAAAAACTGAAAGCCAAAGGAGGACTCTAATCATGGCTGATATTTTTGCATATGTTCCACATAAAGTGGGCGTGGTAGAGGACATTGCCTATGAATACCCCGACGCAGCCGCCAAAATTGATACCGGTGCTGCAGTTACCGCCATTGTAACCGGAACCGGCGCAGATCTGGACAAGGCGTGTGAAACACTGACCGGTTATTATAAAGAGGTGATCAAGGTGGATCAGGCTGAACTGTCTTATCCCAATGCCGAGATCATCAGAAAGGTTCTTGTCAACATCGTTCCGGCCGGTGCCATTGTTCTGGCACCCCATGACACCTTTGGCATGGACCTGGCCCCCGGCCTTTCCGTTAAGATGGATGCCGGATATGCGGCTGATATCGTGGATATCGAAGGCACTGACGGGTCTGATCTTAAACTGGTCCGCCAGGAACTGGGCGGCGCTGTCAGCACCCATGTAACCTGCGACAGTTCATCCGGTGCGGTATTGACTATCCGTCCCGGTGCCTTCACACCTGCCGAAGATGCGTCTGCAGGCGGTTCTGTAACAGACAAATCCGGTGATGCCGGTGACCTGTCTTCCAAGAGAACCTTTGTCGAGGTGGTTGAAGCGGAAGTGGGTGATGTGGATATCACCAAATCAGATGTATTGGTATCCATCGGTCGTGGTATCGAGGACGAGGAAAATATTGAGGTCGCCCAGGAACTGGCTGATGCCATGGGTGCCGTAGTTTCCTGTTCCCGGCCCATCGTCGATGCCAAGTGGCTTGAAAAATCCCGTCAGGTCGGAACGTCAGGCCAGACCGTTAAGCCCAAGGTCTATCTGGCCATGGGTATCAGCGGCTCATTCCAGCATATGGGCGGCGTAAAAGGCAATCCCTTTATCGTTGCTGTCAATAAAAATGCGAAAGCCCCGATTTTTCAGGTAGCTGATGTGGGGATCGTTGAGGATATTCTGGATTTCATGCCTGAACTGACAGAGGCTATTGAAGACCTGTAATTCTTCTTCATCGCACATGACATAATCAAAAAGCCATGGGCCCTTTAACCGGGTCCATGGCTTTTTTTTTCTGCCTTCGATGTTCGCCCGGTTTAATTTTTTCTTGATATTCATCACCTGATCAGGCACAATAAACAACATTTTACAGCTTTGATCAATCTTCGCCCTGTCAAGGAATACCATGGCTTCTATTCTCATTATTGATGACGACCAGATGATATGTGACGTAATGGCCAGAATGATGAATAAACTCGGCCACGAAAGCCAGATCGCATACACCGGTTCCGTAGGCGTTGAGCTGGCCCAGTCCGATTTTTTCGATATTGTTTTCCTGGATATCAACCTGCCGGATGCCAATGGCCTGGGCCTGATCTCCAGCTTCAAAGCCACGCCTTCCAGTCCTGAGGTGATCATCATCACAGGCGACTCCGATCCGGATGGTGCGGAAATGGCCATCAAGTTCGGGGCCTGGAGCTATATTGAAAAACCGTTCCGTCAGCATGAAATCTCCCTGGAGCTCAGCCGTGCCCTTCAATTCAGGCGGGAGAAGGGCGAGGTTCCCACCTCCGGGGGACTGAAGCGGAAAGGGATCATCGGCAGAGACTCACGGATCAAATCCTGCCTTGAAAAGGTCCCGGATGCGGCGTATTCCGATTCCAACGTGCTGATCACCGGAGAGATGGGCACAGGGAAAAAGCTGTTTGCACGGACCATTCACCTCAATTCCATCCGGGCGGATAACCACTTTGTCATTCTCGAGTGTTCAGGGCTCACCCGGGCCACCATTGAGAAACGGCTTTTGGGGGATGCCAACCAGACCATTGCCGGGGCGGCTGCCAGCGGCACCGGTCTGCTTTATAAGGCCCACAACGGCACCCTGTTTCTACAGGAGGTGGATACACTTCCCTGCGAGATCCAGGACACCCTGGCCCAGATACTGAAAACCCGGACAATGGCGGAAAACGGAAAAGCCCACCGCATTGAATCCAATTTCAAGGTGATCGCCTCCACCACCCGCAACCTGGATTCCCTGGTTCAGGATGGGGCGTTCAATTCCGAACTGCTCGGCATCCTGGATGATGTCCGGATCAGCCTGCCGCCGTTAAGGGGAAGGGGGCAGGATATCACCAGTATCGCCCTGTTTTATATCCAGAAGTACTGTGCGGCACGATCCCTGGACACCAAAGGGGTAACACCGGAATTTATCGACATCATCAACCAGTACTCCTGGCCCAAGAATGTCAAGGAGTTGTCGACCGCCATGGAGATGGCGGTGGCATCGGCCCAGAATGAGCCGACCATGTATTCAATTCACCTGCCGCCCTACATCAAATCCAAGGTGATCCAGGAATCCAATCCGCCTGCACCGGACACCCCGAGGGAATCAGCACGGCCCAGGTCATCCAAGGGACCTGAAACCATTGTGCCCCCATTTGACAGCAGTCCGTTTCCCAAGTTGAAAACTGTGATGGAAGACACGGAAAAAGCCTACCTGGAGAAGCTCATGAGCCATACGGCCAATAACGTGACCAAGGCCTGCTCCCTGTCCGGCATCTCAAAGTCCAGCATGTACCAGCGCCTTCGTAAATATGGATTAGTCTGAATGAAACAGTAAAAAGCTCCCGGCGATTAAACCGGGAGCTTTGATGTATCAGATGTCTGACTGAAGCTTATTTGACCATGGGCACGGTAAGGCCGCCGTCCATGAGGAACAGGACCGACGCATTGTCGCCTTTTTTCGCCAGGGCCTGGTCCAGGGCGTCCTGAAGTGTGGAAAAGGGTTTGATAAACAGGGGTTCTAAAAGTTCCGGATCCAGGCCGGTCACTCCCCACATCTCGGCCCATACCCCGATTTCAGCCATTTTGGCAGCCTTGTGATATCCCAGCACGTATCCCTGCTCAATTTTATCCAGGGCGGCCTGGGGCGTATCGCAGGAACCGAGCAAGTCAGCAAAGGCCTTGCCGCCGATACCGTCACGGCATTTGGCCACAAGGATCATGACACCACCCTCCTTGAGGGCCAGTTTAGCATTGTCGATACCCTTTTGGGCCTGGTACAGGTCGATATCCTGGGGGAATTTGACCACGGAGACCACGATGTCAGCCTTTTCTTCAAGGGGGGCGGCAAATACCTCGTTGGCACGGTCAATGGCGGCAAAGAACGAGTCGTCAATATGGCCGGCGCAGGTGGCATACACCTGGTGATGCTTGTCCAGCACGGTCATGATGGAAAAGATATCCTTCTGGACCACCTTGATGGCATCCACCATATCTTCATGCACCGGGTTGCCGTCCAGGGCCAGGGCACAGGCTTCCGGCACCAGGGCCAGCTTGTGGTTGGCTTCAATGGTTTTATACCCGGCAATACCCGGTAAAAAAGATTTTCTCCCGCCGGTATAACCGGCAAAATAGTGGGGCTCCACCGATGAGATGATGATGATCTTCTCGATATCCACCCCGGCCTTGTTCACATACATGGGCGTGCCGTTTGAGGAATCCCCGAGATACACCATCTCCTCCTCTTTTTTGGCATCATGAACAATGATCCGTTCCTTGATTTCAGGGTAGTAGGGGCCAAAGATCTGTTCATATTCTTCGGGTGTGGGCCCGCGGTGAACGCCGGTGGCAATAATAAAATGGTAGTCACGGGTTTTGAGGTCGTCGAATATGGTATCCAGAACCTTGATGGTCGGGGTGGGCCGGGTGGCGTCATTAACAATCACCAGTACATCTTTGGCATCTGCCAGGAAC
>QZLA01000093.1 GCA_004796375.1 Desulfobacteraceae bacterium | reverse complement strand
TATCCGAAGTTCATAGTGGCAGGTACCGTCTGGGAACAGACTGCCAGCATTGTCTTTGAGCGTAAAAACCGGGGAGACATCCCTATGAAAAACCTTCTCATAATAAACACTACCAGGGCCGTTTACCCTTAACGCCGCGCCTTCATTAGGGACAAGGATCTCCCAGGAGATTTGATCCGTTTGGACTCTCACCTTAGCTGAATCTGCGCTGGAATCCAGATTAGCAAAAGCATTCGGGATTAGCAAAAAGGTAAATACAATAAACATCTTGGATAAAGATGATTGAATGCCGAGCTTGCGAATAATTCGTGACATGTGCCCTCCTTAATGAGAGTGGTTGGAATGACCGATTCATTAAATATACCATGGAGATACGATTTTTCAATTCATTTTTAATGTCTTATGGAACAACACTTACCTATTGGTAATACAATTATGCCCGTTACGCTTATTATGGCAGGCCACTATCAAAGCACGCAACAATGCAATAAAAACTTGTTTTTTTCTTGATATTAATCCCTGACCATGAAACGCTTTAAATTATAAATAGATAGAAGAGTATCCTAACACCTCAATTGGAACCAGGAAACCCGCTCAAAGGGATCGGATTATGAATACTATTAAAAACCAATCAACTTCTACCGACACTTTTAAGTTCAGCCAACTGGCAAAAAATTTGAGCATATTGATATTAGCGGGATCAATACTACTATATGTCGCCGGCTATTCTTATAGATCCTCTTACTACAACACACTAAAAATTAGTACCTCTCTTTTTCCGGTTTCATACGAGCAAATATTATTTGATGGTGCAATGGTTCTATCAAAGATCCTATTCAAATTGACTGCTTGGATTTTTGTCATCCTTATTCCAATTCCTGTTGTTTTAAACATTGCAAGAAAGATCACCAGAAAAAAACGAACACCTGCATACCCAGACAAGACCATAACAAGGGTAGCTTATCAGTTAAAGAAGTATTGGCTGCATTTTATAGAACTCATTACATCGCCGTTTGGATATAATTCCTTTTTGCTATTGTATTTCACAACATTAATTTTGATCGTCATCACCTACACCGCATCCTTTTCCAGGCAGTTGGCTTTGAAGGATTGTAATTCTGTTTTAACTAACTTCTACAAGACAATTGCTACCCATGGAAACGATTACCTAAATTTTTTTGACGTATACATATGCAATTCCGAAAAGGCAGATCCTAACTCAGTCATATATGGAAAAACCATACACTGCTCCGGAACCCATTGCGCTGTGCTGACAATAAATCGAATTTTAATTATACCCATGTCCGAGATAAGGGAAATCAGCACGCGTCTTCTTGATTATGAAAAGGCACTTGACATTGCAAAAACAATGGCGGCCAATAGTAACTATTCTGCAACGCTTGGTATTCTCGAGGGATTTCAGGAAGACCCGAAAATTACAACTGATGGATATTTATTGATCGGCATTGCAAATGAACAGTTAGATAATTACGAGAAAGCTCTTCAGATATATATGAAAATCTTAAATATCGATCCTGATCATACCATCGCGCTTAATAACATTGCGTATTTATATCTCGATAAAAATAACGAAAGAGCGTTAGTTTATGCGGAAAAAGCATTCAACAGCAATAAGCATACCCCCCACATATTGGATACTTATGGATTAGCATTGATTAAAAACAATAATTTTTCGAAAGGATTGGAAATGTTAAAAAAAGCGAACAAGGCTGATCCAGAAAACCTTGAAATTAAAGAACATTTAGATCTAGCACTACAGATGGAAAGAAGAAGAAAAGAAGCCCAATCGCAAAATCAGAAGAAAAAGCCAGACATACACCATAAAAAAGCACTTACGCCTTAGCAGGATTTCCAACCTGCTGTAAAACTATTACAATCGGAAGAAAGAAACGAAGGAACTTAAGATCTGCAATATATTCAATGTTGAACAGTCAAAAAAAAAGATCTTCAAGCAGGAACCTGAAAATCTTAAATTTGTGTTGGCTCCCCAGCACGGACTTGAACCGCGGACTTAGTGGTTAACAGCCACTCGCTCTGCCAACTGAGCTACTGGGGAGCAGTCGTTGATCGACTCAGACGGTATACCCAAAATCAGACCCGATGTCAAGAAAAAAGGGAAAAAAAATTGACATCCCCCGGCAATCAGTTTATTTTATGGGTATTAGCATCACCCTAAAATCAGGAGGGATCAACTATGGAAATCAACAGCATACAAGGGAACAACCCCTATGTGAATCCCCAGACACCTGCTGAACCGCAAGCCCCGGCAGAACTCAATACCAGCAATTCAGAAGCCGCACAACCTGATCTGAGCCAGGAAAACATCAATGCTGCACAGAACGCTTTCAGTGTAGATATATCCGAACAGGCAAGAGAGCAGCTGGCTGCCGCGCAGGAAGAAAACCCGCCGGCCCAGGAGACAGCGCCTGAAACCAACAACCCGGCCCAGGCCCAGGAAGCCAGCAGACTGGTCAATATCGTTGCCTGATGCAATGATGATGGATTAAATGTGTAAATTATGATGATCAGATCCTCAATATACAGCTTATCAAGAGTTCAGGATCAATTTTCAATCATCAATAATTCAGCCAGCCAGACCAGGACACCGGAACTTGAACCCAGCAACAGCCAGACGTCTGTTACCCCGGCCGAGGATACCCAACGGCTTGCTCAAAAAGAGCGATCCCTTGAGCAGGTATACGTTAAAAAAGAGCAGGACCTCGATCAGTCCCATGCGTTTGAGCAGCAGAAGCTGCAGCGGGAGTACCGCCAGGCCAAGCATGACCTGGATGTGGAGTATCAGCAGAAAAAGCGCACGTTAGATTTCAGTATTTACGCCTGACCCCGAATCAACCTCGTATAGAACCAGGAGTTCAAACCCCATGATCACTGAAACCGGAATTGTTACCCAGGCAGATAACACGACCGCCTGGGTCAGAACCACCCGTTCGAGTGCCTGTAAATCCTGCCAGTCCCGTGATACCTGCGAAACCGTAAAAAACCAGAAACAGATCCATGTTAAAGTCCCCAACACCATTGGTGTCCAGCAGGGGGATGAGGTGGTCCTGGGACTTGAAACCCGCCCCCTTCTTTTCCTGACCTTCCTGCTGTATGTGTTCCCGGTCATCATGCTGATGGTTGGGGCCGGCATCGGCGACACACTGGGCCGGCGCTTTAACATGGACCCCTCCCTTTGCGCCATGGGCATTGGTTTTTTTTCATTTGCCCTGGCCTTTCTCGTCATCCGCCTGAAAAACAATTCCCTTTCACAACAGAGCCAATACCGGCCTTTCCTGGTCAGAAAAAGACCCCAAGCCCCCCTAACCACGTGCCATTCCTAATCCAAATTTAATTTTTTCTTGAACATAATACCATAATATACTATAACCGCTGCCAGTTGTGGGTGTGTCGATATTTAACTCTAACCCAAATTGAGAAGAGAGAATGATTATGACATCACAACGAGACCTAAAGGTAGCTATAATCTTAATGATCATATTATTGGTCACTGGTTTTATCTGCTACGCTTCCTTTTCCCCCCCAACCCCTGACGAGCCCATCCGAATCATGTTCCAGAACAAAGGCGGAAAAGTCTTGTTCACGCATAGCGGACATATGGAGGACTATGGCCTGGACTGCCTGGATTGTCACCACAATATCGAAGATGATGATACCTACAACTGCAGCGAATGCCATGAATCCACAGGAGATGAGGACCTGCCGTCAAGGGCCG
This sequence comes from Desulfobacteraceae bacterium, assembly GCA_004796375.1. GTDB lineage: Bacteria > Desulfobacterota > Desulfobacteria > Desulfobacterales > Desulfobacteraceae > MADRE2. The sequence continues at coordinate 29,422 of QZLA01000093.1, read as the reverse complement.
ACGCCTTTCATATTCAGTGTCAAGGGTGTCATGAAGAAGGAGGCGGTCCGGTGGAATGTAACTCATGCCATGCGCTTTAGCCTGGGATGAATAACCCTTATGACATACAGGATCTTTGCTTTACATAAGATAAGGAAGGATTTATGATTAAACGATCTTTTTTTGCATTGGCTCAGCCCACGCTTGAGTATGATCCTCTAGAGCCGGATCCCAAAACACCGGAGGTCATCCAGAGCCCGGACAACCTTATCCTCCTGGTAAATGAGACATTGAAAAGCACAAAAGACACGCTTTTCAAAAAGGGGGACCGGGTTGAAAAGTTCGAGAGGATACGCCTGTACGAAGACAGCACAGAGTACAATGTTTCCCCTGTGGCCGGAACAGTGCAGCGCATCGACATTTTTGCCGATGATTTCGGCAATACCATTACCTATCTCGTAATTAAAAAAGATAAGGACCAGGACAGCAGCAGCGACCAGCAATCGCCTGCCATCTCACCGGATATCCGTTCGGCTGACGGTCTGCTCAGAAACCTGCCGGGCGCCCCCCCGTTAAAAAAGCTTGCAGATCCAGACCTGAAGCTCAACACCCTGGTGGTTACCTGCACGGATGATGACCTGTTATGCACCACGCAGCAATACCTGGCCAAAACAGAACTGGCTCATCTAAAGGAAGGCCTTGGTATTCTCAAATCCATGGTCAGCATACCCAAAATCTGTGTCGCTGTTCCGGAATCCTTGAATATTAAAAATGAATTTGACAGTTTTCAGACCTTTTCCATTTCAGCAACCTACCCAGAAGCCCTGCCGGAACTGGTCCTGAAAGACCATCTTAATATCATTCCTGTCCCGGGACAGACACCGGAAGAGCAAGGCGTGTGTTTCATGAGTGCAGAGGCGGTTATTTCCATTGCCAAAGCTTATGATCAAAAGACTCCCGTGTTTGAGAAACTCCTGACCATTATCGGCAAGGATGGTGCAAGAACGAGAATAAAGGCCACGATCGGCACCCCCCTGAGATTGATCTTCAATCAACTCAACATCCATATCAATGACATGGACCGGATCGTTGTCGGCGGCCCCATGAGAGGGTCTGCCACCTTCAGCATCCACCATCCGTTACAGCCGGATATGGACATGATCATGGTCCAGGATCGGGACATCATTCCTGAACTCTCCGACAGTGCGTGTGTCAATTGCGGGAAATGCGTCAAAATCTGTCCGGCCCAAATACCGGTTAACCTTTTGGTCCGTTACTTAGCGGCTGACCAGTATGAAGAGGCTGCAGACGGGTTTGATCTGGAATCCTGCATTGAGTGCGGCCTCTGCGCCTATGTGTGCACAGCCCGCATACCTCTGTTTCAATACATACGGCTTGGCAAGCATGAATTGTCAAAGCTCAGAGCTGATATATAAGGGAGGCTGCAGATGATCAATCGTAAACTCACCGTATCCCATGCCCCCTTCTGGCATGATGGAGACAGTCTGTTCCAAATGAATCTGAATATCATGCTGGCGGCTTTGCCTGCTGTCATTTTCGGGATCCTCCATTTCGGAGGGCCTGCTGTCGGGGTTCTGGCATTGTCCATCGCAAGTGCCATGCTCTGGGAGCTGCTCTTTAATGTGGTTTCCAAAGACCCCATTTCCATCGGCGACCTTGAAGCAGCCGTGATCGGCCTGATCTTCGGCATGATGCTGCCGGCCACGACCCCCTGGTGGGTGGTGGTCACCGGAACCTTTGTCGCAGTTGTTGTCGGCAAGATGATCTATGGCGGGATCGGCACCAACCCCTTCAACCCGGCCTTGACCGGTATGGCGATTCTCATGCTTTCCTGGCCGGTGTTTTTTGATGCAGACGCTGCTCTGGTCAGCTATGAGTTTGATTATCCGGCACTGGCACCATTGGCAGCACTGAAATACCAGGGCATCGCTGCTCTGGATCAGTTTGCCGTGTCTGACCTGCTCATGGGCAAACAGGTGGGCGCCATCGGCTCAACCTTTGGACTGGGAATCATTCTTGGCGGGATTTACCTGATCTTGAGGGGCTACATCCGCTGGGAGATCTCAGTATCCTTTATCGCGGGCATTATCCTGACCGCCTTTATCTTTCATATGGGCAACCCGGATAAATATGCCCCGGCCATGTTTCATCTGTTCTCTGGCTATACGCTTCTCGGGGCATTCTTTCTTGCCACGGAAAACTCCTCCTCACCGGTGAACACCATTCCCATGTTCATCTACGGATTCATGGGAGGTGTCATGATCATCCTGATGAGAAATGTCGGTGTCTATGCCGACGGAACCGTGCTGGCCATTCTGTTGATAAACCTTGTGAACCCCCTGGTTGATACGATTAGACCAAAAGCTTTGGGAAAGGGCGTGAACAATGCGTGAAATGATTAATATGATTGTGGTCCTGACTGCACTGACTGCCGTTTCAGGCGGTCTTCTGGCTGGGATCAAGACCGGTACCGAAGAGCGGATTGAACGGCAGATTTTTCAATACCAGCTGGCGCCGGCCATGAATGATATTTTCGGCGAAGTCACCAATGACCCGGCCAAGGAAAAATTTGAATTGGAAAGTGCTGGGGTCAAGTATAAGTTTTTCCCTGCAAAAATGGAAGACGGGTCCAAGGCCGTTGCGTTTGAGACCAAGGGAAAAGGAGGGTACGGCGGTGATGTCGGCCTGATGGTCGGTATCAACCTTGATACAGATGCCATTGTGGCGGCACGGGTTACCACCCATGCTGAAACTCCGGGACTCGGTGCACGGGCCAAAGACGACCCTGCATTTGTATCCCAGTTTGACGGAAAAACCATGGATGCCAAGCTCGGGCTGAAAAATGACGGTGGAGAGATCGATGCCATGTCCGGTGCCACCATCACATCGGTTGCAGTCACCAATGCAGCCGAGCAGGCCCAGGCCATCTACCGGGAACTCAAACCTGAAATTCTCAAATTGATTCAATAAGCACAAAGGAGACAGATAAAATGGCACAATCCTTGGCAAAAGAATTTACAAAAGGACTCTGGGCTGAAGTTCCTCCTTTCAGGCTTGTTTTGGGACTATGCCCGGTTCTTGCCGTGACTAAAACGGTTGAAAACGGGATCGGCATGGGGATTGCCACTACGTTTGTACTGGTGTTTTCCAACCTGCTGGTCTCCCTGTTGAGAAATGTCATTCCCTCCAAGGTCAGGATCGCCTGCTACATTGTTATCATCGCGACGTTTGTAACCATTGTTGAATTCCTGACCCAGGCATTTGCCTACCCCCTGTTCCTGGCACTGGGTATCTTTATCCCCTTGATCGTTGTTAACTGTGTGGTTTTGGGCCGTGCAGAGGCCTTTGCCTCCAAGAATACTCCGCTCATGTCCATTGCGGACGGTCTTGGAATCGGTATCGGTTTCACCCTGTCCCTGGCAGCTCTCGCCGCTGTCCGTGAGTTCCTCGGCGCCGGCACCATCACCATCTGGGGCGGCACACCGGTCTTTGAGATGGGGTCGTCCTTTCACCCCTTTACCTTCATGGTTGAAGCACCGGGCGCCTTTGTGGCACTCGGCCTGATGCTGGCTGTCATGAACCTGATCCCGAGCAAATAAGGAGATACGCCATGGAATATTTTGAAATCTTCATCGCCGGTGTATTCATCAACAACATTCTTTTGGCTCAATTCTTAGGTAACTGCCCGTTCCTCGGCACCTCCAAAAAAATGGAGACTGCCGTGGGGATGTCCATGGCCGTTGTATTCGTCCTGGTCATGGCGGGTATGATTACATGGGTCGTGGACACCTACCTGTTGAAACAACTGGGAGTTGAGTACCTACGGACGGTTTCCTTTATCCTGGTCATTGCTTCCCTGGTTCAGTTTGTTGAAATGTTCCTCAAAAAGAGCATTCCGGCACTGTATGCCGGACTGGGGATCTTCCTGCCCTTGATTACCACCAACTGTGCAGTCATGGGGGCCTGCCTGATCAACATCAGCAAGGAGTACTCCTTCATGAAAGCCCTGGTATCCTCCTTTGCGTTTGCCGTTGGTTTCGGTATTGCCCTGATCCTGTTTGCCGGTTTAAGGGAGAGAATCAACCTGGGGCGTGTGCCCAAACCACTGCAGGATACCTCCATCGGCCTGGTTGCCGCCGGTATTATTGCATTGACCTTTATGTCGTTTAAAGGGATGGTCTAAACTCTTTTGAGGTGATGATATGCTTCCAGCGTTATTTTTAATGTTAGGTATCGGCGCAGTATGCGGTATTGTACTGAGCCTGTCTTCCAAAGTGTTTTACGTATATGAGGACCCGAGAATTTCACTGGTAGAGGCCAACCTGGCCGGGGCCAACTGCGGTGGCTGCGGCTATGCCGGATGCTCCGCTGCAGCCCAGGCTGTGGTTGAAGGCCGTGAGCCTGCCGGTGTGTGCATTATTTCCAGTAAGGAAGGCATTGAAAAGGTTGCCGAAGTCATGGGGATGGATGTGGGAGAGGCAGAAAGCCCGCAGGCACTGAATCTGTGTGAAGGCGGCCTGCGTGCCTCAGACAAGTACAACTACATGGGAATTTCCTCCTGCAAGGCCATGGCAATGGTCTTTGGCGGGAAACGTGACTGTACGGTCGGATGCATCGGTCTTGGCGATTGTGTCAGGGCGTGCAGCTTTGATGCCGTGATTATCGGCTCGGATGGTTATCCGGTTGTCAATGAGGAAAGATGCGTGGGCTGTGGTGCCTGTAAAAAAGCATGTCCCAAAGATATCATCGAGGTCAACACCCTGTCCGAAAAACTGCTCAAATTCAACCAGGAACATGACGCACTTGCTCCCTGTGCCCAGACCTGCCCTGCAGAGATCAATATCCCGAGATACATCAACCAGCTCAAGGCGGGTCAATACAAGGAAGCGGTCCAGACCATCCGGATGAGAAATCCTCTGCCATTGGCCTGCGGCCGTGTATGCCCCCACCCGTGCGAAGAGGAGTGCCGCCGCGGCATTGAGGATGAAGCTGTTTCCATCAACCAGCTCAAGCGGTTTGTTGCGGACTATGAGATGAATACAGGTACGAGGATCCCGGTCAAGTGTGCGCCGGACACCGGCAAAAAGGTGGCCGTTATCGGCGGTGGCCCCACCGGTCTTACCTGTGCCTATTTCCTGCGCCGCATCGGCCATGAAGTGACCATTTTTGAGGCCATGCCCAAGCTTGGCGGCATGCTGCGCTATGGTATCCCTGAATACCGCCTGCCCAAAGAAGTGCTGGATTGGGAAGTTGACGGCATCCTTCAGTTAGGTGTCAAGGCGTTCAACCACCTCAAATTCGGAACGGACTTCGGCCTGGGCTCATTGATGGCAGCCGGATACAATGCGGTTTTTATCGGCGTTGGTGCCTGGAAAGATTATTCCCTGGGTATTGACGGTGAGGACCTTGATGGATGTTATACAGGTATTAACTTTCTTGCCCGGATCTCCCATGGAGAGAACATACCCCTGGGCAGGACCGCCGCCATTGTCGGTGGTGGAAATACCGCAGTAGACTGTGCCCGGACACTGCTCCGCATGGGACTTGACAAGGTCTACATGGTTTACCGCCGGACCCGTAATGAGATGCCGGCCAATGAAGTTGAAATTGTGGCCTCTGAAGAGGAGGGCATTGAGTTTGTATTCCTGGCCGCACCCACCCGGGTGATCGGCGACGAGGACGGCAAGGTTCAGCAGCTTGAGTACCTGAAAATGGAACTGGGTGAACCGGATGCCAGTGGACGCCGGCGGCCGCAGCCCATCGAAGGGTCAGAGACAATCCTTGATGTGGACATGGTGATCTCCGCCATCGGCCAGTCCCCGGATGCATCATTCAAAAGCCAGGATCCCCATGCCAGGATGACCGAACTGGAATTGACCCGGTGGAACACCATTGACAATGACCCGGAAACACTCCAGTCCAACATCCCCTATATTTTTACCGGTGGGGATGCCGCAACCGGTCCTGCGCTGGTTGTTGATGCCATTGGCAGCGGCCGGCGTGCCGCAAGGTCCATTGATCTCTTTCTCAAGGGTGAAGCGGTTGAACCCATTGAAAATTCACTGCTTCAGAAACGAATCAAAGAGTCGATTTTCTCAAAGGTGGATGGCATAAAGAAAACACCCAGGGCTAAAATGCCTGAACTCCCGGTATCTGAAAGACTGGATTCATTTGTTGAAGTTGATCTGGTTCTTCCGGAAGTTGAAGCCCACAGGGAAGCCGAGCGGTGCCTGAACTGCTGCCGGATCTGCTACAACCCTGATGTTCCGGTGTCTTCCTAAACCCTTATGATGTGACTTAAAGGGTGCTTTTCCCCTGGGAGAGCACCCTTTGTGTTTTCAAGCCCCCAAAGAACATGCAAAGACTGAGACTGATATTATACTGTATCGGAACCGCCCTGATCATCGGGTCCATTGCAGGTATCGCCCTGGTGTTTCACATCTCCTCTTTTTCAAAGAGCAGTGTCTTTGTCACACCGCCGGGTAAGCATTTCCAGATCAGGATGGGCCAGAACCTGAAAACCGTCTCGACAAACCTTCAGGACAAGGGGATTATCACCAACAGCTTCCTGTTCCAGATGGTGGTTCGGTTTAAAGGGTTGGATAAAAAGATACAGGCCGGGGAGTATACGTTCATCGGTAACGTAACCCCGGAACAGGTAATTAAAAAACTGGTCCAGGGTAAGGTAACGCTCTACAAAATTACGATCCCTGAAGGATATAATATCAAGGAAACCGCCCAACTCATTGAGGAGAAGGGATTCTGCAATGCCGGCAAATTTGTTGCCCTGTGTCATGAAAAAGAATATATCGAGTCATTCGGGTTGAGTGCCGATTCCCTTGAGGGCTATCTATTCCCGGAAACCTACTTTTTCCCCAAAGGCACCACGTGTACGCAGATCATCAGCGCCATGATCAGCCGCTTTAATAAATCCTTCCCCCAGGAGTGGGATGACCGCGCGAAGAGCCTGGGACTGTCCCGGCATGATGTGGTCATCCTGGCTTCCATTATTGAAAAAGAAACCGGCAGTGCACCTGAGCGGCCTCTCATATCTTCTGTGTTCCACAATCGCCTGAAAAAAGGGATGCGGCTTGAAAGTGATCCCACAGTGATCTACGGGATTAAAAATTTTGACGGGAATATCACCAGAAAACATCTCAGGACCCCCACGCCCTACAACACGTATACGATGCGGGGCCTACCCAAAGGGCCCATTGCAAATCCGGGCAAACTGTCCCTAAAAGCAGCGCTATACCCGGTAACATCTCCCTATCTGTTTTTTGTATCAAAGAAAAACGGGACCCACTACTTTTCAAAAACCGTGCAGGAACACAACCGTGCGGTAAAAAAATACCTGCTCAGCCGCTGAACTGCTTCAAATATACAATCACCGCGCCGCTTTGGGATTTTCGCTTTCTATCCCACTCATAGTGCAGCACCACCTGATCCTTTTTCAATGCATTGAGAACATCCTCAATCACATCCGGCAGTACTGCCCTGAATTCAGAATGTTTTCCTTTGCCGACAATAATCCTGAGTGTAAAAACCCCCTGCTCTTTTCGGGACCGGATAAAAGAATCTGCCTGGATACGGGCCCCGATCGCCTGAAATCCATGCAGGTCCAGCTCGCATTCGGGGGGAGGATACCTCTTGAGGCGGCGCTGAAGCGGCATGGCCGATCCGGCTGTTTTCTCCTGCTTTGCCCGCAATAATGCGGATTCAGATTTACCTTTGAGAGATTCTTCCAGCAGTGCGGCGAATTCAGGTTCTGGCTCAACCTCCGGCTGCCTTTCCTGCTCGGTGTCGGTACCTGCAACCGGAGCCTCATGAGGCTGCTCCACCCCAAACGCCTTATAATAATCCTGATCTGAGGTCAGGGTTTTTGGAATCTTTTTTTGTTTTGTCTTTTTTTTACCCATAGGCCCAGTGTATCTGATCATTTCCCAATTTTCAAGATTCGTGAAACATCCAGGGTCATTTGACTTTAAAGGGTCTTCCTGCTATTGTCAGCTCATGAAAATAGGCCATATTGTTGAATATATAGACCAGCAGAAAATCATTGCTGCGGTCATCCTGCAGGAAAACAAGGGAAAGCTCAGGCTCCTGACGGAAAACAACCGGGAGATCAGCCTGTCTGAAAAACGCCTTTCCCATGTATCCCAAAGCCGCCTGGACCCCTCCCTTCCGCGCAATTCACTGGTCAGTGAACTCAAGCAATCTGCCCAGACCCGGCGGGAACTGTCCCTGCGTATCGATATCAATGAACTCTGGGAGATCCTGCACGAGGAAAATCAGACCATTGACGTCGAAACCATGACTGTGTTCTGTTTTGACGGACCCGTGAGTTCCGATCACGAATCCGCAGTGATCCGTGCGTTTTTCAATGACCGGCTCTATTTCAGATTCAACAATCCCAACCTGGTTCCTTTGAGTCCCGAGCAGGTGGAACAAAAGAAGAGACAGCTCGAGGAGGCCCGAAAAAGAGAGATGCTCATCCAGCAGGGCAGCGCATGGCTATCCGCCCAGATCAGTTCTGAAAGGGACACCAACAACAATACCAACCCGCAGGTTCTGGACATCCTCAAGGACTATTATCTGTTCGGCAATGATGCCGCACAGGCTTCGGTGGCCAGATCTATTCTGAAAAAGGCCGGTCTGAATACACCGGACCAGATATTTCAGGTCATGGTCAAGGCAGGGGTGTGGGATATCCATGAGAATGTAGATATTTACCGGCTGGAGATTCCGGTGGCATTTCCTGATCAGGTGGTTGCGCAGACCGCAAAATTGACCCAAAACCCGCTGGATTTTGAAAATGATCCGTTACGCGAGGACCTGACTGACATCCCTCTGGTCACCATTGACGGCCAGTCCACGCTGGATCTTGATGATGCCATCAGCCTGGAAAAAAGTGATGACGGATACACGTTGGGTATCCACATTATTGACGTGGGCCACTATATCAAGAATAATGACCCGGTTGACCGTCAAGCCATGCTCAGGGGAAGCTCCATCTATATGCCGGATGACAAGATCTCCATGATTCCCTCTGAACTGTCCGAAGACCTGTGCAGCTTGAAAGAGGGAGAGATACGACCGGCCATCTCAACCATGATCCGGATGAACCGGTTTTTTGAGATCATGGATTACAGTATCATTCCCAGCATCATCCGGGTCCATACCCAGATGACCTATACCGAGGCCAACCTGCTCAACGGCAAGGATGACCCCATCACTTCTCTGTATAAGATTGCCCAGCTGCTGCGTGAAAAGCGGCTCAAAGCCGGAGCCATTCAGATCACACTCCCGGAAGTCAATGTCTGGTTGGATGAAAACCAAGAGATCAACTATACCAAAATTGATCGGGAAAACCCCTCCAGGATGCTGGTATCTGAAATGATGATCTTTGCCAACTCGCTCATGGCCAGGTTTCTGGCCGACCATGACATGCCGGCTGTATTCCGGTCCCAGGCCGCCCCGAAACAGCGACTTTTAAAAGGCATCGAAGAATCGCTACTGTTAAATGTGATGCAGCGCAAACACCTGAGCCGGGTGGTGATCGGCACAGACCCGGAGATGCATGCCGGGTTGGGGGTGGATGCCTATGTCACGGCAACCTCACCGATCCGTCGCTATCACGACCTGCTTACCCAGCGCCAGATACGGGCCATACTCGGGTATGAATCCCCCTACTCCAGGCATGAACTCGAGGAGATCCTGCAGAATCTGGCCATCCCCATCAGTAATACCAACAAGGTCCAGTTCATGCGGCGCAGGTACTGGATCCTGAAATATCTCGAAACCCAGCGCGGCAACAGCTTTGAAGCCCTGGTTCTGGACCCGTTCAGGGATTATTACAATGTTCTGGTCAAGGAGTTTATGCTGGAAACCAAGCTTCCTGCATCAGGGATGCGGCTCAAGCACGGGGATATTGTTCAGGTGACCATCCAGCATGCTGATGCCAGACGGGACCAGCTATCCTTATTTGCCTGATCCCGCCCGACTGTATTCTAATGTTTAAAACTTCTCTGCCCGGTATACACCATGGTAGCCCCATGCTCATTGCACGCTTCAATGGACTGATAATCATTGAGTGAACCGCCGGGCTGGATCACGGCTTTAATGCCCTGGCGCAGACCCACGTCGATGCCGTCCCTGAACGGGAAGAACGCATCAGACACCATGGTGGCCCCTTCAAGGCCGCCGTTCTGCGCCGCCACCTCTTGGGCAATGGCCTGCCGGTTTTCAGGGTCTTCCAAGTCATTATAAGAGGTGTCATACCGCTCAAAACTGTAGCGGTCCATCAGTTTGCGATAGGCTTTGTCCACGGCAATTTCAGCCACACCGACCCGGTCCTGCTCCCCGGTACCGATTCCTACGGTCACATTATCCTTCACATAGATCACGGAGTTGGAGGTGATACCGGATTCCACCAGCCAGCCAAACAGCATATCTTCATATTCCTGGTCCGTGGGCGCACGGTCCACAGTATAGGTTTTGCCTTTATACTCGGTTTCGGCAAGGGTTAAGTCCTCCCGGGTCAGGGATTCAGGGACAAATGACCACTGGGCAACCATGCCGCCGTCCATAAGGCTTTTCATATCCAGAACCCGATCTCCGATAAACGAATGAAGTCGTTCAATGGCATTGATCCGGATGACCCTCAGATTTTTGCGGCCGGCCAGGATGTCGATGCTTCCCTCTTCAAACTCAGGCGCCACGACCACCTCGGCATACTGTGCGGCAATGGCTTCAGCCGTGGCTTTATCCACGGCCCGGTTCAGCGCGATACATCCCCCGAAGGCAGCCACACGGTCGGCCATATACGCTTTGGCATAGGCGTCCTCAAGGCTCTGGGCCCTGGCCACACCACAGGGGTTGTTGTGCTTGACGATGACAGCACAGGGCTGGTCTGAAAAGTATCTCAGGATATTCAGGGAATTATCCGCATCGGTCAGGTTGGTTTTGCCCGGATGTTTTCCCGACTGGAGCAGCTCAATGTCTGAAACGAGATATTTACCCGGCGTAATGGTCTGTGCATCCCCCAGGGCCAGATTCCCATTGACCAGTTTGTACAGTGCGGCTTCCTGTCCGGGATTCTCCCCGTACCGGAGCCCTTTGTTCACCCCCTCAATCACCCATGATACCTTTTCATAAAACAGGGTCTGCCGCTGATCACCATCGATGAAGGAGATCTCCATGTGCGGGGTAAACCGGTCATCCATAATGGTTTTGTACATCTGTTTTAAATCATTTGCCATGGTCTATTCTCCTGTCTGGTAACATGAATTGACGGTTTCAAATGCCTGGGCAGCCAGAAAATCAGAAATGGTCCGGTCATATACAGCGGTGTGCTCAAACGCCTTTTGAGCCAGTTCAAAACGGTCTTTGAGCCCCAGGCCGCCCTTATTTTTATTCAATGCATCGATCAGAGTATCATAGGATGCCGGATCCACCACTGATGCGACACGGATAAAATTTTTAGCCGATGCCCGGATCATGGTCGGGCCGCCGATATCGATATTTCCCCGGGCATCTTCACAGGTCACCCCATCTTTGGCAATGGTCTGGGAAAACGGATACAGGTTGACGATCACCATGTCAATGGCCCGTGCTCCGGCCCGTTCAAGATCTGCCTGGTGGGAATCATTGTAGGTTTCGGTCAGCAATCCGAGATAAATCTTGAAATCCAGGGTTTTCACCAGCCCGCCCTGGGTCTCGGGCTGTCCGGTATAGTCTGATACCTGCCGCAGACATCCGTCGGCTTTATCACCCAGGATCTCCTGAATCCGTGTGTAGGTTCCGCCGGTGGACAGGATCAGGATATCGGGGCAAGTGTCCACCATGGCCGGAATCAGTTTGTCGAGTCCGGTCTTGTCAGATACACTGACCAGAACGGTGTTGATTTTGACCAGATCATCAATTTTCTCAACCACATTTTTACTCATGATACGTCCCCTGAACCCTTTGAGTTTAAAGTTTGGTAATGGATAATAGTCATCTTGTGAATCAGGTTTTAGATAATACAAAATCCTTGAAAAAGTCAACGCCTTAAGCAGTCCGAATCTGTTCCAGACGGGCGATGATCTCTTGAACAGGGGCCTGATGTTCGGGCGGGACCATGAGTGCGGGAATGGGATGATTTGAAATCAACCGGCCTTCCTTTAATGCTGTTTCAATCCCCTGGGCTGAAAGCGCGGGCAGAAGGTCAGACAGGTTGCCGCTGATCCCCTCTTGATCCATGTGTTCTATAAACTGCATGAACAGGTTGTTCATGGTCAAGGTCAAGGGTGAGATGTCTGCATATCCTGCCTTTGCGCAGTTCTGTCTTGACATCAGGCTGCGGCAGCCAAAGGGTCTGTACTCATATACGGTACAGGCATTGTTTTCAAGAAGGGGGCACCGGCCCCAGGTGGGATCATTTTCCTCCTCCTCTATGGCGCCCCCCGCCATGCAGGCCTTTGCAAAGTCATTGGTTGTCAATTTTGGGATATACCGTTGGGGTGGAAATTGGTCTTCAATACGCTGGAGAACCGGTTTCCTTTCTGCAGGACCCAGGTGCTTGAGAAGAAAATGTGCTTCAAGGCCGGTGAGTACGACATTGCAGGTACAACAATGTGCACAGCCTTTTTTGCAGGCAAAGTCTAATCCGCTCATCACCTCATCATAGAGGTCATACACCTGTTTTATACGATGGATTGTCACCCCCATCCTCCTTGTATCTGTTGACCCGTTCATAGACGTTGTCACCTGCAGCCCCCCCCATGACCCTGCCGTCACAACATAGTTGTAACGAACCGGATTGTCAATTTACGTTTTTTTTTATTGACCCGGCCGGCAAACCTTGATAGTTATAAAGTACTTTATATTGCAAAGTACTTTATAACCACACCGGAGATAAACATCATGAAACCGTCTATCAATCAAGAACAGTTCGATAAACTCATGCAGGATATCCAGGCCATGAAATCGGTCATACACAAAAACCAGGGTGTGCTGCACAACATTTTATTACCGGCCCATTTCAAACTGGTATCCTATGTCTGGGGGATCGGCATCGTATTATTCTCCCTGGCCATCTACCTGATGTGCGAGGTTTACAACGGGTATGATGCAATTCCAGGGTATATGAAAACCGCCTTTTATATCAAACTGATGGTATTTGCGGGAATCGTATTTTTTCTGAAACGCCGCGTCCTGGTCAGGTCACTTCAGAAAGACTTTCCCGGCATCACCTTCCTGGGTATTATCAAGGATTTCTTTTCTTTCAACATCCAGCACATGTACTTCCCCTTGGCCCTGCTCATGCTGCTGATCGCTTATGCATTGATCCGTGCCGGGCAACCATCCTACCTGGTACCGGCCCTCTCCATTTACTGCGGCCTGTTTTTCAATTTCATCGGCAGTGTCACCAAACTCCGGCCCTATCTATGGTCCGGATACTGGTATCTCTCCACCGGCGGCATGCTGATCCTGGCCGGTTTTATTCCACCCATGGTCGGACTTGCCCTCTCCATGGGGTTCGGGTCCATTCTTTTTGCCCTGCTTCAACAGGAGGGTTGATTTGGCTAAAAAGCAATATGAAATTGAAAAGCTGATCCATGAACGGGTCAGATTGTTGATCATTACCCACCTTGCCAGCAGCGACACAGAAGATGTCAGTTTCAACACCCTTCAAAAAGAGTTGCAGCTCACCAGCGGCAACCTGTCCGTGCAGCTGAAAAAACTAAGTGATGCAGACTATGTTGCCATCCACAAACAGTTCAGGGACAACAAACCGTTGACCACCATCCGGATCACCGGGGCCGGCAGAAATGCCCTGGACCGGTACATCCTGGAGATGGAGCAGATCCTCCAGCAGCTCAAATCCTAACTGCAGCATCCCCTACCGCACGCTTTTAACAACCACGTTTCCGGTGCCTCTGGAAAGAGACACCGGACCTGCCTTTTACGGCCCTTTCCAAAAATCACCGAATTTTATTCGGCACAATAACGTTGTTTTTTATAATAAATTTTATTATTTTACTTGACATAAAAATTTAATTCGATTTAAAGTAAAAAAATATGAATTTAATTAGACCAAAACATCTTCCTGTCGAATTTTGCTGAGGGCATTATGGATAAAATTGACAAACAAACCTTGAAGGCATTGCAGAAAGACGGCCGTAAAAAGAACAGTGAATTGGCCAAAGAAACCGGATTGGCCCCGTCAACCATGTTGGAACGGGTCAAGAAACTTGAAAACAGAGGGATCCTTAAAGGGTACCGGGCAGTGGTTGACCCGTCCAAGCTCGGCCTGAATGCACAAGGATTCGCCTGCATCTCTTTGAACAAGCATAACGCCCGGGACATTGAAAGCCTTGAAAAGGGGATCGAAAAAATCCCCAACGTGCGCGCCTGCTACCATATCACCGGTCGGTTTGACTACCTGATTCACATTGTGGCACCCAACCTGGACGGGTTCGGGGATATCATCAAAAACAAGCTCGCCACCATCCCGGGAATGGGAAAAATCGAAACCTTTCTCGTGTATTCCGAGGTAAAGCCGGATGGCGGCTGGCCCATAGATGCCGCACTTGAGGAATAATCCATACTAATCAAACGGAGGTTAACCATGGCAACAAAAAAGGCGATCCACGATTTTTACCAGATGAAGGCAGACGGCAAAAAGGTTACCTGGCTGACTGCCTATGATTTCCCAACGGCCCAATTTGCCCAGAACGCCGGCCTGGACATGCTCCTGGTCGGGGATTCACTGGGGATGTGTGTTTACGGCTACAAAGGCACCATACCGGTCACCATGGACCAGTGCATTACCCATTGTGACGCGGTGAGAAGAGGTGCACCCGACACCTTTGTGGTGGGGGATATGCCCTTTATGAGTTACCAGGCCTCAGACCAGGATGCCGTCTACAATGCCGGCCGGTTTTTAAAGGAAGCCGATGTGGATGCGGTCAAGCTGGAGGGCGGCACCCGCGTCACCTCCCGCATCAGGGCCATTGTAGAGGCCGGCATCGTCGTGATCGGTCATATTGGCCTGACCCCACAGAGTTCAGGTGTACTGGGCGGCCACAAAGCCCAGGGCAGAACCGCAAAGGACGCTGCCCTGGTGGTGGAAGATGCCCTGGCCGTTCAGGAGGCCGGCGCCCACCTGCTGCTGGTGGAAGCGGTTCCGCCTGAAGTGACCGAGTATATCGCAAAAACCTTGACCATACCGGTATTCTCCATCGGTGCCGGAAAGGAATGCGACGGCCAACTGTTGATTGTCTCTGACCTGATCGGCCAGTTCCAGGCATTTACCCCGAAATTTGTCAAAAAGTACTGCGATGTGGCCGCCATTATCACCCAGGCCATGCGCGAGTATTGCGAGGATGTCCGGAACGGTAATTTCCCCGAGGATCAACACTGCTATCATATGATAGACGGTGAAAAAGAAAAATTCATGGCTGATATGGCCGATTAAAGAGAGGAAACACGCATGAACGCACTTAAAGACAAACTGACCATTTCCGGTAATGACCTTGATATGATCAACACCTTCCTGACCCGGGAGGACAACCCCCTGGTCAAAGGTATCACCGGTCTGATCGAATCATTTGGCGGGGTGGATGCCATCAACGAAAAAGCACGGCAGGCAAGGAATCCTGAAACCCTGTTGCAGCGGCTCAGGGATATCGACTCTCCCTATGTAGCAGACCTGGAATGGCTCATGGAACAGCGGGACAACAGGGCATTTGTCACCATGGATCAATACTGCCAGGAAGTACTGGGCGATGATGGTGATATCAAGAGCGTGGATCACACCAATGCCGTTACCCTGGAAGTCTCGGCCCTCCAGTTCTTCCCCTGGCTCATGGCGGAAGCCAGGCGCTGTATCGAGCAGCGCGAACTGATGCCTGGAAGGATCATCCGGGTCAGGAATATGAAAGAGCAGTCCGAAGACCAGGGGGATATCCTGGCCACGGCCCTGGCCATGCAGATCATCGGTGCAACATATGTGGAATCCCTGGATACCCGGGGTACGGACGGCAGCAACGTCCATCTCGGGGGCCCGGAAACCATCACCGGGTACTTCACCGGCATCGGCCAGCCCAATGACTATCCCATCCGCTGGGCCAAAGAATTCCTGGAATACTATACCCAGTACGGCATCCGCCAGGTGCTGAATGTAAATCCCGGCACCATTCTTCTGGGATATCTCATGCACCGCATGGGCGTGGACATTGAATTCAAGATCTCCGTGTTTGTCGGCAATGACAACCCCTTCTTCATCATGTGGACCCTGATGACTGCCCGGTTGTTCGCACGTGAAGATGGATCCACCAGCCTGGTGGGATTCAACCTGAGCAACTCGGTGAACAACGATACGATCTTCATGGCCAACGAAGTTCGCAAAAGCCTTGGACTTGAGCAGCAGGTGAGATTTGAACACCATATCACGGAAACCCACAAATCGATTGTTCGCCAGCCCTATAATCGGAGAGACGAACTGCTGGAAATCGCCAAGAAGGTGCCCAACATCTCTGCCAAGCACGAGGGTGGCGAGCCCGAGGTTGAAGCCACGCGAGAACACCCCTCAGACATCCTGGATTATTTCATGACCAAGCAGGATATCCTGGACAACAATCTCATGGATCAGATGCAGACCAATTACCTGGACAAACACGAGGCTGTCAACCTGACGGCCAAAGCCTTGATCCGTTCCGGCATCGGTGTGATTGCCGCCCGGAACCTTCACTGATCCGCCTGGGATAACACGCAAGAGGAAGGAAGAAACACATGATCCCCCAAAGAATGAAAGATTACCTGTCAGATTCCCTGCCCGAACATGTCTGGAAAACCCGCTTGATCAAAGAGGGGCCCCATTGCTACATGGAATTCGGCCCCCTGGATGTGGACCGGCTCCAGCGGCTGGGCATCAAGGTGGACCGCCTGGGCCCCCGGCTGGTGGCCTGCATGTGGAACGATGAAAGCCCCCTTGAAATCGGCGGGTATCTGGTCGTAGACAACCTGGCCATGGGCGCCCCCTCCATGGGCGGCACCCGCATGCTGCCGGATATCACCCCGGATATCATTCACAACCTGGCCCGGGGAATGACCCTTAAAAATGCCGCAGCCGACCTTCCCTTTGGCGGAGGAAAATCAGGAATCGTCTCCAACCCGGACCTGTCGACGGAAGACCGGCATGAAGTAATCAAAGGGTTCGGGCGTTTGTTGAACCGATACCGGGACATCTACATTCCCGGCCCGGATGTGGGCACCAATGACGCTGACATGAAAACTTTTGCCATTGAAAACGGGCTCAACAATGTGGTGTCTAAACCCGCCGACATGGGCGGCAACCGCATCGATGAACTGGGTGGCGCGGCAAATGGCGTAGTGGTGGCCACCAAAGCACTGCTCGAACACCTGCCGCGCCTTCGCCAATTGCCCCAGTTCAAATCCATGGAGATCCCCAAACCCCAGGAGATGGATGTGTTGATCCAGGGGTTTGGCGCGGTCGGGGCCCACGTGGCAAGGATCTTCCACGATTATAATCCGGATGACTGCCCGGTGATCAAGGGCATTTCAGATGCCACCGGCTATCTTTTCAGTAAAAACGGCCTGCCGTGGGAAGAACTCTTTGACATGTGGAAATCCCACGGCGTGGTGACCGAACAGTATTTCCATGATCAGATCATGCACCAGTGCCGGCCTGAAGATGACTGCACCGTATTTTCCAATTCCGCCAACAACCTGCTGACCGAATCCGCCTTCTGCCTGGTGCCGGCTTCTCCGGTATTCAACTACCTGGACGTGGACGCTGCCACCAAACCCTCCATGACCGTGGATCGCATGGGGCGGTGGCAGATCATTGTGGAAGGTGCCAACACCTACTCGCCCAACCCGGCCCGGAAAGCAGACCGCCGCCGAATGGAAAGACACGTCTACCGGGATAAAGGCACATTGATCGCCACGGATTACCTGGTGAATTCCGGCGGGGTGATCTATGCCGCCCATGAACGTATCATCCCCACCCCTGACCACCTGCTGATCCCCCAAGAACGGCTGGGCAATGAGCAGGCCGGCAACGAATGGCTCAAGCAGCATGAAGAGGAGTTTGCCGCCCTGTCTGAAAAACGGCGGAAAGCTGCCGTGGATAAACTTGAAACCGTTATCCGCCGGAACATGGAGGAGCTGATTGACGGCCTGTGCAAGGACCATGACAGTCTGCCCTGTGAGATCGCCGAGCAGATCAGTGTCAGCCGTATCGCCTCCATGGAAAAATCCAGGACGGCCCGGGATGTGATGGCCGACTCGCCCACCATTGAGGTGGATAAAAATATGACTGAAGCGGCCCAGATCCTGGTGGATATCGACAGCCCCATGGTGTGCGTGGTATCTGAAAAGGGCAAACTGATCGGTATCGTGACCAACTGGGATATCACCCGTGCCATGGCCCTGAAGCTGCCCATGGACAGCCCCTTGACCAAGGTGATGACCGCAGATGTGATCACGGCAGGACCTGATGCCACCATCCTGGACTGCATACGGATCCTTGAGAACAATGAGATTTCAGCCATGCCCGTTGTCGAGGATAACAAGGTGCTCGGGGTCATCAGCGGGGATATCCTGGCCAGAAGGACCCTGTTCAGGATGTTGCAGACCATGATCTAATGACCATATGAAACCACGGCTGGTCAATCTTCACTCAGCCAGGAAACCGGCATGAGGGGTGGGACAGGGTGCTGTGCCCTCCCATCTCACCCCTTGCCCCGCCCCTGCCAAATTTTTCTGAGTCACCATCCCTGATCTATTTACATGCAGGAACTAAATTGATATTAAATTGTGATCTTTGATCTTTTAGCATGCCCGATATTATTCCTATACTAATAATATGCATTTAGAAATCTCAGGAGGAGGTTCTTGTGAGAATTAGAATAGCAGTCATCGGCCTTATTTTAATTCTCGTTGACCTTTTTCCAGGCATTTCATATGCCCAAAAAACAATTCAGCTTGCTACGATCAACTGGGAACCTTACACAGGGGAGGCACTACCCGCCCAGGGCTTTTTTTCTGAACTTGTGACAGAATCCCTAATGCGGGAGGGCTATCACGTTGAATTTAAATATTACCCATGGCCGAGGGCGCTGGCTTATACAAAAAATGGACATGTCCACGGGTTGATGGATGCATACTGGAAAAAAGATCGCATTCAATTTCTCGAGTACCCCGACGTCGTTTGGAAAGTCAAAGAAGAATTTATCACGCTTCGTGGCAACCCTGTCACCTATACCGGCACACTGGCATCACTCAAAGGCTTTGCAATCGGTGTTCTTCGGGGCTCAGCTCAGGCAGAGGAGCTTAAGGTTGCCGGCCTTCAGACTGAAGAGATTGCCGACCAGGTTCAAAATGTGAAAAAACTGCTGGAAAAGCATATTAATGCTGTACTGATGCCGAAAAGCGTTTTTTTCTATCACCTGGAGCAAATTGCCCCCCAATTCGATCGAACACGGATTGTAATTTTGAAACCGCCATATAAAATTTATGATATGTATGTTGCCTTTTCTAAACAAAAGCCCGGCTGCAAACAACTCACCGCTGACTTCAACAAGGGACTGTATCGTATCAAGGCCGACGGCACATATGAAAAAATCCTTCATAAACATCACGTCAGGCTTGAAGAGTAAAAAAGATTGGAGAGCATCTTTCTTTGACCCTGTTTTACAATAGCTATTCATTGAAACCCCAAATGTATTCCGGAAAAACAGGATGAATGAAATGAACCGAGGAACATTTGTTTCGAAATTAAGCAACTACATCACATCTTCACGGGAGATGTCAATCCAAAATGAAAACAATGTATTGACCGTGTCATATTTCCATATAACCGCGGATGATATAAAAGAGTGCTGGCTGATGGGTGTGTTTCTGATAGTGGGATTCGGTATACTGCCTATTGTTTTCGGTTTTGCACAAGTCCTGATGGAGTTATTAAAAGAAAATGAATACAGTGAATACTCCAGATACTATATGTATTATCTTCTTGTGTTCTATTGGATACCACCATTAATTGTATTCAGGTTTCTAATTATACCGTTGTTTTCAATCCGCACAATCGTGATGGAATCCAAACAGCTGTCCGTTTTTGACTGTTTTTTTGGAACACAACCAAAACTTAAAAAGCGTCTAAGAAAAAATCATATTCAAGATGTCACTTTGAATAAGAAACTCCTGTTAATACATGAGGGTGGCCAATATGAGATCATGTCCGGGCATCCGCCGGAGGATATGAGCTGGATCAAATCGACTTTAAAAGACTATATTCACAACAGCAAGAGAACTCTTGAATAAAATTTTAAAGCATGAGAATGATTCTTCGTTAGCGAAAATTGCGGAGGATATCATGAAAAATCCAAATAACCTACCAAGGCCGCAGAAAGATCTGCCGGTCTCATTGATGCAAGCCCTGGAAAAACGGCGGTCAATCCGGAAATGGAGCGATACGTCTGTTTCAGAGCAGGAATTGTCCAACCTGCTCTGGGCGGCCTGCGGCATTACCAAGAAGAAACAGGGCAGGACAAAAAGCAAAAGAACCGCGCCATCTGCATGTAATTCCCAGGCAATCCGGGTGTATGTGCTGCATGAAAAGGGCGTTTTTCTATACAATGAGGAGACTCACGGGTTGATCGAGATTGCCAACGATGATGTCAGGCAATACATCGGCACCCAGAAAATGATGAAATCAGCGCCGCTGGGTCTCGTGTTTGTTGCTGATGTATCCCGGATGACCAGTCCGTTTTTAAGACGGGAAGAGGCCCGGCAGTTCAGCGCATGGGTGGACACCGGATATATCAGCCAGAATGTTTATCTGTATTGCGCGGCCGCAAACATGGGCACTGTGGTACTATCCCTGGTTGACAGGGAAAAACTGCATGGACTGATGCACCTTCAAGCGCATGAAAAGATCGTTTTAACCCAGGTTGTGGGGCACTTGGTATAACTCAGCATGAAACCCTGTTTTGAAACAGCCGATATAGATGATGCCCCGGAACTGACAGCGATTTCCATAGATGCGTTTCACACAGATGCCCGGGTTGCAGGAAGAAGTGCAACAGGCGGTCCCCCAGGATATGATTCAATAGAATTTCATGCGGAAATGATCAAAGAATCAGAAAGGTTCCTTAAGATTCTGATTGGCAGCAGAATCATCGGCGGGGTTTGGTTTAATCGGGAAAACCAGCGAGAAGCCTATCTCTACCGTTTGTTTATTGACCCTGAATTTCACCGCATGGGGATCGGCTTGGAAACGTTTAAGTTCTTGTTTGGACATTTCAAGGACATTCACACCTGGAATCTCAAGGTACCGGTTTGGAATACCAGAACGCCTCAGTTTTATAAGAAATTAGGGTTTAACCAGGTCAACCGGTCCGACAGATTTCTATTTTTCAGATATCATAAGGTATCAGGTTAACTGTGTACTGCCGGTTCTGGTGTTCGCTTCCCTGATCAAACGGTACCGGTCATAATATCAGGCATAAATGAGGTGGCCCATGCAGGATCAAACCGAACAACCGGCAATCCGTCCTGACATAAATATGGATGAATTGATTATCCGGATCAATGAAATGGATGCGGTATTTACACGGTTTAACAATCAACGATCCCTGGTCATGGACTGCCGGATAAAGGCAAAGCAGTTCGGTGATGCCACTGCTCTTACTGACTCTAACCGCCCGAACAGCACTTATTATAACCGGGTGATCGGATTTACGGACAAGGCGCTTCATCTTCTGGATAACATCCTGAAGTGGTATAATGAGAACCAGTCCGCCTGTATATTCAGCCTGGCGCCCACGCAACAGACCGAAAAGGTGCTTGATGCCTTTAAAATCAAGGAGTTGTGCTATAACGGGCATGATTGCATCTTTCATGCTATCCCAAGAGAGTCATCCCTCACACTTCCAGAACATATTTCCATAGAACAGGTCACCCAAGACACATTAAACGATCTGTTCCGGCTCATGGAAACCAACAATTGGCCCATCAAGGAAGCGTTCTGCCATCAAAACCGGGATTTTTACACCCGCCCTGATTTTCGGTTTTATCTGGCAAGGGTAAACGGGCAAGTTGCTGCCATGGGATCGATTTTCATATACAAGGATATGGCCTGGTTATCCAATGATGCTACGGCCGATGAATTCCGTAGAAACGGTTGTCAGCAACTCCTGATCGATCACCGCCTTGATGTGGCACTCCGCAACGGGGTCTACCATGTGATCACCGACACCGAGTTTGGCGTTACCAGCCATCGGAACATGTTGAAAAACGGATTTCAATTGGCCTACATGACGGCTGAATTCATAAAACAACGACCTGAACGTAAAGGATAATGACATATTGGGTTTACATGCCAATCAAAGGTGCATACTATAAGCGGGTTAATTAAAGTTGAAACATGAAGGAGTGCTGATGGACAGGGAATTAAACGCCGTTCTTACGGTCATGGCCAAAGGGTATGATGTGACCGTTGAGATCAACGGAAAAGATATGGGAATAAGGGGTCAAAAATCGGAATCTGTAAAACTGTTCGGCCAGGGTGACCCCATGGCTGCCGTACTTCCCCAGGATATGAAAAACCAGGCATGCCTGCAGGAGGGAGACAATTCCATACGGGTTCTATACAAACGCCTTGCGGACACTGATTTGTCCGACCCCCCTGAACTGACCATCGAGTTGATGGCAAGAGAACAGTTTGTAAACGGTGCGCCCCTGTTTTCCAGAAAGGAAAAGGGAAAGGCAGGCTTGGACCAGTCGTTTACAGACGTATTTAACCTGTAGCATCAGGCGAGCATCCGGATCACCTGGACCAGGCGTTCCACCAGGTGGTCATGATACACCTTGCCGCCTTTTGCATCCGCCTTTGTGGGTTCGCCCGTGGTTCCACCGGACTCAAGGGTATGGGCTTTCATTTCTTCAGGGCTTGAGGGCACATAACACAGGGTATCATCCTTAAAATTGGGGTCCACACTATAGAGCCGGGCAGGGCCGTGGGGATTATCTATGGCACGGTCCAGTTTAACCAGCTCCGGATGACAGTAAAGCATCTGGGAGGTCTCGATCTCTTCGGCATGCCCCACCGCTCCCCACCCAAGATCCTTGACCACGCTTTTTGACATGTGAGCCGGGTCAAAGATCACCACTTTCACACCGAACTCCCGTTTGGCCCGTTCACCCGCGATCTGCAGCCAGGTGATATTGACAATCCGGTGTCCGTTGATCAGGATGAATTTATCAAACCCGTGCTGATGCAGGGATGAGATCACATCAAATGCCGCCTCGGAAAGGATTTCGGGCCGGATGGTGATGGTTCCGGGCAGTATCATGTGGTGAGGGCTCCACCCGAACCAGAGGGGCGGCGCCACAGGCACGGATGCTTTTTCGGCTGCGCCTTGGGCAATGGCTGCCGCCACCATGGTATCCGTACCCAACGGAAGATGGGGTCCGTGCTGCTCAGTGCTTCCCACGGGTAGTAGAATGATACCGTTTCCGGTTTCAACCGATTTGCCTGCCTCTTCCCAGGTCATGTCCTGGAGCCATACGGAATCTGTCATGACGTTATTCCTTTTTATGAAAAAAACCGGTCAATAAAATGGGTATCGATCTCACCGGTGCGAAAATCCGGGTGATTGAGAACTTCCCTGAAAAACGGAATGGTGGTGGCGATGCCCTTGATGTCAAACTCTTCAAGTGCCCGGTTCATCCGTTCGATGGCCGCAGGCCGGTCTTTGGCCCAGACAATGAGCTTTCCGACCAGGGAATCATAATATGGTGTCACCATGTACTGGTCATGGATATGGGTGTCGAGCCGCACCCCTGGACCGCCCGGAAAAATCACGGATTCAATCACACCGGGAGAGGGCATGAAATTGTCATCCGGATCTGAGGCATTGATCCGGCACTCGATGGACCATCCGTTGAGCCTGACATCTTCTTGTTGGATGTCTAGCCGTGCACCGGCCGCAATAAAAATCTGCTCCTGGACAATATCGATCCCTGTGATCGCTTCAGTCACCGGATGCTCCACCTGGACCCGTGCATTGACCTCCATGAAATAGAAATTTTTCTCCCGGTCCACCAGGAATTCCATGGTCCCGGCATTGTGGTAGTCAATGGCCCGGGCGATCTTTACAGCGGTCTGTCCCAATTCCTGCCTGAGTTCATCATCCACAAACGATGACGGTGCCTCCTCGATCAGCTTCTGGTACCGCATCTGGATACTGCATTCCCGCTCGCCCAGATAGATGATATTGCCATGGGTATCACCGATGACCTGGATCTCGATATGGCGCGGGTTTTCAATATACTTTTCAAGGTAGATATCCGGATTGCCGAATGCTGCCCTGGCCTCACCTGAGGCCATATCAAACGCCTGTACCAGCTCTGCCTCATTATTGGCGATTCGCATTCCCCGACCGCCGCCGCCGCCGGATGCTTTGAGAATCACCGGAAATCCGACATCCTTTGCCACCTCACAGGCCATGTCAACAGAGATGATCACATCATCACTGCCTGGAATGACCGGAATGCCCAACGTCATCAGCGCCTTCCGGGCCGATGACTTATCACCGGCCCTGGAGATGGACTCTGCAGACGGGCCGATAAAGGTTACGCCAAGGTCCTGGCAGGCCTTTGCAAACCCGGCATTCTCCGAAAGGAACCCATACCCCGGATGGACGGCATCGGCACCGGATTGCCGTATCGCATCCAGTATGGCCTCCTGATTGAGGTAACTCTTACTGCTCAAGGCCGGCCCGATATGGATGGCGCTATCTGCCAGTGTTACATGGAGACTGTCTTTATCTGCGTCGGAATAGACGGCCACCGTCTGGATCCCCAGCTCTTTACAGGCACGAATCACTCTCAGGGCGATTTCACCCCGGTTGGCGATCAGGATACGCTCAAAGACCATGATTCACCTCCTTTATCGGGTTAACCCGCTTCCACCCGGATCAACACCTGGTTTTTCATTACCATCTCTTCATTGTCCGCCAGGATCTCTTTGATTACACCGCCCTTTTCAGCACGAAGCTCGGTAAAAATTTTCATGGATTCAATCACGCAGACGATGTCAGATGCCTCGATCTTCTGCCCGATTTCCACCAGGGCCGGCGCACCTGGTGCGGATGCCCTGTAAAACGTACCCATCAGTGGAGACTTCACCTCATATATTTGATCTGACATACAGACCTCCTTGAATTTATAGGGGTTTTGAACTTTTTTTAAAATATACTTGACATATATTTTTTATCTATGTCAAGTATATTTTTAACCCGTTACCCTTTTCAGTGAAAGGAAATCTAACAGCGGATGCGAAACGGTTCCAAGATACAGAAGATTCCTAAACAACCTTTGGCGGTCACCGCATACGAGAGTATTGTCCGGCGAATTATCTGCCTTGAATATCAGCCCAGCCAGCACCTGGAGGAAAACCAGCTGGTGGAAGAATTGGGAATCGGCCGCACCCCGATCCGGGAGGCACTGGTCAGGCTCCAGGGGGAAAAGATGGTTGAATCCCATCCCAACAAAGGGGTGATCGTCAGGCCCATGACCCTCCAGAACACCAAGGCCATGTTTGAAAGTATGCACATCTTCGAATTCGGGGTGGTGGATATTGCCATGACCAAAGACTGCGGATCCTGGATCCGGAAAATGGAAAAAGCCAATGAACAGGTGAAAAAAGCCATTCATTCCAATAAGGTGTTCAACCTGGTTGAAGCCAACCATGAGTTTCACATGTATTTTGCCAAGGCATCACAGAATGAATTTCTGGTCCGGGGTGTGGAGGATGTGAGAAAGGAAGCCAAACGGTTATCCTACCTCTCCTTTGACACCCCCCTGGATCCTGAGCGGCCCCTGGAGATCCACTATGCCTCAGTGGTCGAGGAACATGAGCATATCATCGATGCCCTGGCCAGAAAAGATGCAGAAGAGCTTAAACATCTGCTTGACGAGCACATTGAAACCTTCAGGCAGCGGGTCATCCTTTTCATGGCCGGCCCTGGTGTTTCATGAATTTAAAATAGGAAACCACACCCAAAAAGGAAAGGAGAAGAAACATGAAGAAAGCGTTACTAATGTTAACCTGTCTGTTCGTTGCCATGGCGTTTTGCTCCACTGTCGCCGCAAAAACCAAATGGGACCTTCATTTGAATTATCCTGCCGGCAACTTCCATTCCAAAGGTGCACAGGAATTTGCCGACCGCGTAGCCAAAGCGACCAACGGGGAATTGAACATCGTTCTCCACCCGGGATCATCCCTGGGATTCAAAGGACCGGAACTTCTTCGCGCAGTCGCTGAAGGACAGCTGGCCGTTGCTGAAATCCCCACCGGTATGGTCGAGGGAGATGCCCCGGTACTGGCCCTGACCGCCCAGCCCTTTATTTCGACCAATGCCTTTGAACAGCGTCTGCTGTACCAGCTGTCCAAGCCGGTTTACGCAAAAACCCTGAAAAAATTCAACCAGATGACCCTGTACACCTCGGTGTGGCCCTTTTCCGGCATATACACCCAGCGCGCCGTCAAATCAGAGGCAGATCTGACCGGCCTGAAAATGCGCGTGTACGACGGCACTGGCCTGGCATTTGGTAAAGCCACCGGTATTGCCGCCAGAAAGATGCCCTTCTCCGAGGTTTATCCGGCCATGAAAGCCGGTCTCCTGGACTCCATGTATACCTCCTCGGTTTCCGGCGTGGATGCCAAGGCATGGGAAGTTCTCAAATACTTTACCCCCATCAATATCGTTGGACCGGTAAACATGATCAATGTCAACATGGATGCATGGAACAAGCTGGATAAAAACATCCAGACCACAGTACTGGAAATTGCGGCCCAGATGGAAGACGAAATGTGGAACCTGGCAGGCGATATGGACCGGAAGAGCCGTGCCGCACTGGTCGAAAACGGCATGACCATCGACCCGGTCAGCAAGGAGTTCCGCGCTGAGCTCAATGCTGTGGGTGAAAAACTGCGCGCGGAATGGGCAAAAAAAGCCGGTTCAGACGCCCAGACGATCCTCAAGGATTACTACAAAATCACCGGCAGATAATTTCTGTTTGACGATAACATCCGATTGAAGTGGGCCGGCCCCGGAACCTTTTCCCGGGCTGGCCTGAATACCAACCCCGAACTGATTTCTTGGTGATATTGATGAACAGACTTGTGAGGTTCTCGGATCGTTTAAGCGGAATCATGGCCGGTGTCTCAGCCGTGATTCTCGGCGTCATGACCCTGCTGATCCTGGTTGAGATATTTTTATGGAATATGTTTGAAAAAACCACGCTCATCGCAGATGAGTACAGCGCCTACGGGCTTGCAGCCATCATTTTCCTCGGAGCCGGATACTGCCTGCGGGAGAAGGGACATATACGGATCACGCTGGTCCTTGGATTCCTGCCGGACAAACTGGCCCGGACCATCACCTTTGCCGCCACTCTGGTTACGACGGCCTTTATGGGATACCTGTGGTGGTACCTGCTCAAGATGGTCCAGGCAGCCATCCGCTACGAGTCCACGTCCGGCACATTGACCAATACCCCGCTGTGGATTCCCCAGACCATTATGCTGGTGGGCGCCGCTGTTTTCTTTATCCAGTTGGCCGCCACCACCGTCAAGACATTTACTGCCATCAAGAGCGGTGAGGAGGTGGTGTAATGGGTTCTGAACTCCTGTTGATGTCCGTGATTGTTTTCGGCTGCCTGTTCATCACCCTTGCCGCCGGTATCTGGGTAGGATTTTCCCTGTTTATTGTGGGGTTTATCGGCATGACCTTGTTCTCCAGCCTGCCGGCAGGCAATAACATGGCATCCTCGGTCTGGGCGACCATTGAAAAATGGGAGTATGTGGCCCTGCCCCTGTTTATTCTCATGGGTGAGATCCTCTACCGGTCCGGGATTTCCGAAAAACTCTTCCGGGCGCTGGTTCCCTGGCTTTACCGACTTCCCGGCGGCCTTCTGCTGATGAATATTGTTTCCTGCACCCTGTTCGCTGCTGTTTCCGGCTCCAGTGCTGCCACCACGGCCACGGTAGGCCGGATCACCCTGGCTGAATTCGACAAGCTCGGGTATGACAAACAGCTATCCATGGGCTCGCTTGCCGGGGCCGGCACCCTGGGATTCCTGATCCCGCCCTCGCTGATCATGATTGTCTATGCCATCCTGGCAGAAGTGTCCATCGGCAAGATGTTCATGGCCGGCATCCTGCCCGGGCTCCTGCTGTCCGGCGTCTATTCCCTCTATATTATCTACCGGGGCATCCGGAATCCTGAAATCGCACCCAAAGCCCAAGAGCATTATTCCTGGGCAGACCGGTTTATCGGGCTTAAAGACCTTGCCCCGACCCTGATCCTGATTCTCATGGTCTTAGGAAGTATCTACGGCGGCTATGCCACCCCGACCGAAGCTGCAGCACTCGGGGTGTTCGGTGCCTTGGGGTTTGCCATTCTCAACCGCCAGATGACCCCGCCCATATTTTTCGAGTGCCTCAAAGGTGCGGTCAAAACCAATGCCATGATCATGCTCATTGTAGTGGGGGCAGGCTTCCTGTCCCGCGCCATGGGCTTTTTAGGTATCCCTGCCGCCATCACCCAGGCCATTACCGAAATGAATCTGTCGCCCTACATGCTCATGCTCCTGCTCGGGGGTGTCTATATCGTACTGGGATGTCTGCTGGATGGATTTTCCATCGTGGTCATGACCCTGCCCATTGCCCTGCCCATGGTTACCCAGGCCGGTTTTGACCCGATATGGTTCGGCATTTACCTGATCCTGATGGTGGAGGTCAGCCAGATCACCCCGCCGGTCGGGTTCAACCTCTTTGTCATCCAGGGCCTGACCGGTGAGCCGATCATGAACATCGCAAAGTATGCGTTGCCCTTTTTCTTTCTCATGCTGCTCACCACGGCCATTTTGACGCTGTTCCCGGATATCGCGCTGGTTCTGCCGGATCTGATGTCGGCCAAGTAATGCATCATGCAATCCCAAAGGGAGGCTTCAATGAAAACCATCGATTTAAACTGCGACATGGGTGAAAGTTTCGGTAACTGGAAAACCGGTATGGATGACCAGGTCATGGCCCATATCAGCTCAGCCAACATCGCCTGCGGATGGCATGCCGGTGATCCCCAGGTCATGGAAAAAACCATTAAAATGGCCGTGGATCACAAGGTCGGCATCGGTGCTCACCCCGGCTACCCTGATCTTTTGGGATTCGGTCGACGAAGCATGGCCCTGTCCGCTGAAGAGATCCGCGCATATCTCATCTACCAGGTCGGTGCCCTGCAAGCGTTCTGCAGGGTGCACAAGGCCCGCCTTGTTCATGTTAAACCCCATGGGGCACTGTACCTGGATGCCGTGGAAAAGGAACCGGTGGCCAAAGCTGTTG
>QZLA01000048.1 GCA_004796375.1 Desulfobacteraceae bacterium | reverse complement strand
CCAGGGTGTTGTGCGTGGCACCGTTCACCCACATCACATTCCGCTTGTATTGGTTGGTGATAAAACCGTTTAGCGGGTTAACACGGAAAAAGATGCTTCAAATCATCAAAGAGGATTCAAAGGAGTAGATCCATGACTGAAACCATTTACCGTGAGTTGCAAGAACGACTTGATCTCTATTCCATGGGATTCCCCAAAGCAGCGTCCGGCATTGAAATAAAAATATTAAAATATTTGTTTACTGAAAAAGAGGCCGTGCTGTTTATGGCCCTGTCTCCGGCCCTTGAAACACCTGAAGCCGTATCGGAACGTATTGGCAAACCTTTGGATGTCACTGCTGAAAAACTGGATGCCATGGCAGAAAAGGGCCTGTTATTCCGTTTAAAAAAAGATGGGATATGTAAATATGGTGCGATTCCCTTTGTTCACGGCTTATTTGAATTCCAGGTAAAGAACCTGAAGCCGGATTTTGCCAAAATGGTCGGAGAATATTTCGACGAGGCCTTTGACCAGTCAATGATAGAGAGCGCCAAGCATTTCCTGAGGGTGATCCCTGTTAACAAATCCATCAATTCAACCCGCCATGTTGCAAGCTATGAAGATGCCGTACAAATTTTAAGCAGCAAGGACCGTATTGTGATTGCAGATTGCATTTGCAGAAAGAGAACCGATGTCATTGACCAGGGGTGCGGCAAACACTTGGAAGCCTGCTTTATGTTCGGTTCCATGGGGCAATATTACCTTGATAAAAATATGGGAAGAGAAATTTCACTAAATGAAGCCGTTGACATCCTCAAAAGATGCCGGGAAGACGGGTTGATCACCCAGCCGGCAACGTCCCAAAATCCAACGGGGATGTGCAATTGCTGTGGGGATTGCTGTGGGGTACTGGGTGCCATAAATAAGCATCCCAACCCGGCATCCATTGTTTTTTCAAACCATATCGTATCGATTGCCAACCAGGATTGTACCGGGTGTGAGCTCTGTCTTGAAAGATGTCAGATGGATGCCCTGTCCATGAACGAAGAGGGTCTGATCCATGTATCCCTGAACCGGTGCATTGGATGCGGGCTTTGTGTAACAGCCTGCCCGGTTGATACCCTTGAACTCATCGCGAAACCAGGTACTCAGCACCTTACACCTCCGGCAAGTACAGGAGAGCAGATGATGGAAATGGCCAGGAGCCGTGGGATTATATAAGGGAGTAAGAAAAAAGGGGGCGCATACCGAGCCTGTCAAAAGTGCTTATGCCGGTTTCGGTCCTACTTTTTTTCCTGGGCATATACCCCGTCCCATCCGGGGGGCGGGGGGTGCTGCATGAAGGTTCTGCACCTGTCCAGCATGATGTGCGCCGGTCGGTCTGATGCATCAATATCGAGGGCTTTGGTAAAACAGGCGGCGGCTTTTTCAAAACCGGCGGACCGGTAGTGGTTCAGCCCCTTGCTGTAGAGATCAATCAGGTCAGGAAGGGTGTCAGGCATATCCTCCCTGAACCCGATAAGCTGGTAAATGGTCAACGGTTTTTTCCGGCCCAGAACAGTGAGGGTATCGATCTCCCGGGTGATGATCCGGTCCGGAAGGCCCGACTGTGTCGTGTCGGATATCAGGGTGTAGGTCCCGTAAATCTTGTTGGCGCTTTCCAGCCGGGCCGCAATGTTGACGGTATCGCCCATCATGGTGTAATCCATCCGCCGGCGGGTGCCCATGTTGCCCACAATGGCCGCCCCGGAGCAGAGCCCGATCCGCATCCGGATAGGGGGCAGTCCCCGCTTCTGCCAGGTGTCATTGAGAACGGCCAGGCGCCGCTGCATCCGGACGGCACTGGTGCAGGCCTGCAGCGCATGCTGTTCAAGAATCAGCGGGGCACCGAACATGGCGATGATGGCATCCCCTTCAAATTTGTCCACGGTTCCCTGGTTGGCCAGGATGAGATCGCTCATCTCCGAGAGAAATTCATTGAGAAAGGTCACGAGCGACTTGGGTGACATGGACTCTGAGATGGGTGTAAATCCCTCGATATCCGAGAAAAATGCCGTGATCTCCCGTTCCTCTCCACCCAGGTCCAGTTTTTCAGGGTGATTTTCCAGCTCACGGACCACTTCGGGTGACACATAGGTTGAAAAGGCTTTTCGGATAAACAATTTTTCATGCCGGATGTCAAGGAAGTGGAACAGCAGCATGGTAACGGCGCAGGCGGTTGGGGGCAGCATCAATTCCACCACTGGCAAAAAAAGGTTAAACCTGAAAAACAACCATGCGCAGACCAGTGATACAAGGCACACCACCGCTGCCCAAAGCGGTATGGGAAGATGTCTTCTGCCGCCTGAACCGGCGATCACCAGGCCGGCGGAAACCAGGAGGCTTAACAGCAGCAACAACCGGAGCGGAACCTGCCGGAGGGGGTTATCTTCTGTCAGGTTGCTCAGCGCCGTGGCCAGGATTTCCACCCCGGACATATAGCCTTTGCCCCACCGTGACCATGGAACCGGAAAATGATCCGGGCGGCTGAGGGAGGCATCGGCATTCAAAGACACAAACCCGACCAAAACCGTTTTATCCTTGAAATAATCCTTTGGCAGGTGAACCATGTCAAGGGCCTGATAATAGGATACCATTGGAATGGTTCCGGGCGGCCCCGCAAAATTCAACCCAAGGACAGGAGAGGGCGTAAGGTTGCGGGACCGGCCAAGGCTTTTAAATACCGCCAGGGGAAAAGACTCCTGATCCCGGGTGGCCAGGCGGACCTGGCGGACCCTCCCGTCTCCCTGGTTCGGCAGGTTGATAAACCCGGTCCGTGTATCACCGGTCAGGATATCCGGGTGAGGTGTGACAAATGTTTCCCTGGCGAACAACTGGGTGTCGGCTGTGTCATACAGGGTGGCCAGCACCGTTCCGGGATGCCTTTGCAGGGTGTCTTTCAGTGCCTGATCATTTTCCAGGTCTGATTTCTCTGCAAAAATAAGGTCCAGAGCCGCGACCCGAGCACCTGACCGGTAGAGGTTGTCAATGAGCCGGGCATGCATGGCCCTGGGCCATGGCCACTGCCGGCCGATCACCCCGAAACTGGGCTCGTCAATGGCAACAATAATGATACTGGGATCAAAGGGGGCGGTTCCCCTTGCAGCGAACAGCAGGTCCTGGACGTAGAGGTTCATGGATTTTGAGGTACTGGTCAATGACCATGCGAGGCACAGGATGAACACCCCGGCAAGAACTGTGTTCCGAACGGCTTTGGGTATGCCGGGCGATTTAAATTGTGCGGTCCTGTCCATGGGCTCAGAACACCAGGGACAGGGTCAGAAGAATCTCCCGCTCGGGTATCCGTCCGGTGTAGATGACATCATCCGTGATCCAGTTGAAATGCCGGTTGAAAATATTGTTGACGGCAAGCGTGATGCGTCCTCTTTTATCGGGGAACCGGTATCCCACACTGGCATCGGTGACCCAGATCTTTTCATCATCGTAAATCGTGTGGATATCCATATCCAGGTACCTGAAGGTCTGGCAGAGGGATCCGAACAGGCCGGTCGGGTGGTTGCAGGTGATTGAGACAAATGCCTGGTGTTCCTTTCTGTCCTTCTGGGGGGCTGTATCGTTTTCAATATCCATGAACCGGTATCCCGCGGCTATTCCTGCCCAGTCCAGGGCAAGTATGTTCAGCTCCTGCTCTGCGCCTTTAACCCGGGCCCGGTCTTTCAGGACGAATCCCTGGCGGTCCAGCGATTCAATGTCGCTTTCAAAACAGAAAACCCCGATGCTGGAGAATGCCTTTTTCCATTCATGTTCCCAGACCAGGTCTGCTTCTTTGGTAACGGATCCGACCACAGCACTTCGATATACCGGGACACCGGCCACATCAATGGGGTCGATTCGTTCCATTGTATTGGGGACCACATACCTGAAGGCTGCCAGCCTGAACCTGTCGGTATCGCTGGGCCGGAATATCACCCCGAATCTCGGGTTGATCATCTCATCCTCAAGTTCCGCGGTAGTGTAGATACTCTGAGTGCGGATCATATCCAGGTAAAGCCCGGCCTCAACCGTCACCAGGGGTGAGGCTTCCCAGATATCCTGCAGGTAAACCGACGCGAACCGGTCTGTTTTCTGGCCGTTGATGGTTATATAATCGGAGTAGAGCCAGATATAGGTATCCTCAAACTCGAAGTAATGATCCCAGACTTCGCCTAAATCAGTATCCTGCCGGAAACGTTGAAACAGTCCACCGGCGATGATTTCATGGTCCTGAGCCGTATGCAGTGCATGGGCCTGGAAGGTGTAATCATCCTTGGTGCTGCTCTCCTGGCCGTTGACAACCACAATCATTCCGAGATCTTCGTTGCGGAAATAGGAGGTGCTGATCAAATCAGGGGAGTAGTGCAGGTACCTGCCCAGGAGGATCAGGTCGGTGCGGGGCGACAATTTCCTGTGATAGCCGGCCTGGATCGATTTGGAGTGGTTCCAGGTGCCATTCCCGGTCAGGGGGGAGGCATCATACTCATACCGCCTTGTCAAGCGGTCCCGATGGTGGGATTCAAAATCGGACAGCGTCAGCAGGAGGCTGTCCCTGGGAGACAGGTCCCACTTGAACGATCCGATGATGGCTTCAATCCTCCTGCCGTTTGTTTCCCGCCACCTTTCAGTGGATGAACTGGACCCGATGAGTTTGTATGCAAAATTGTGTTCAGGCACGGCACCGAGCAGGAAAATACTGCTCTCCCAGGTATCCATATTACCTGCCGTTCCGATAAAATTCACCGACAGATCCGGCTGTTCAAAAAAGGATGTGTACTCCTCAAAGGTGTTCATGGTGTTGAGGTTCGCAGGCGCCAGCAGCAGGCCCAGGAGTTGTTCGCCGGCTCCTGCCACGAGCCGGTCCTCCATATTGAGCAGTGCTCCCCCCAGGTAAGTGTGACCCGAGGCATTCCGGTAATCGGTCTTGATGGATTCAAGGGCCTGGCTTTCCGCCCACTTGGAGAGGCCGAGCTGATTGTGGATGATGCTCAGGTTGACGTTTTTGACGGCCTGGTCCTGGTCCAGGAGAAATCTTGACCGGTATACGGCCCGGTTGTCATTCAGCTCAATGGCACGATTCAGTTGGGCCACGGCCTCTCCGGAGCGGTTCAGGTCCCTGAAGATGATGGCCCTGTAAAGGTGGGGGGTCGGATCGTTGGGGTCAAGGTCCTGGGCCAGATCCAGCAGTTCAAGGGCTCGGTCAAAACGCCTGACCTGGTAAAGCATCTTGGCCCAGTAACTGGCAAATACCGAACGCCTGGGTTCCAGGAGCACGGCACCGGCAATCTCCTTGAAGGCGATGTCGGTCTTGCCCTGCCGCATGTGGTATATGGCAAGCCCCATGAACGCTTCAGCCACCTGGGGGTTTGATTTGATGGCCTGTCTGAAAGCGGGCTCCACCTGCGGATAGTCCTGCATGGCCAGGGCCAGAAACCCTTTCAGGGTCAGGACATCCGGGTGGTCAGGTGCCAGCCCGGCAGCCCGGTCAATCAGCGATCTTGCCTCGACCGTCCGGTTACTGGCAAACAGGAGCTTTGCCATGCTGGTCAGGGCCAGGACATGGCCGGGATCTTGTTCAAGGACCGT
>QZLA01000229.1 GCA_004796375.1 Desulfobacteraceae bacterium | reverse complement strand
GGATGTAACAGCGAAATGTTATGGCGGTGATATCTCACGTAAACGTAAACTCCTAGAAAAACAAAAAAAAGGGAAGAAACGTATGAAAATGGTCGGATCGGTTGAAATCCCGCAGTCCGCATTTCTGTCCGTACTGAAATCGGAGTAACCGAAAAAGTCCTTGACAAAACCGATGACCCTGATAAGTTTTTAAAGCCTTTTCCAATCGGCAGTACATAGTTGAAAAAAAGGTGCCATGGGGATGAAAATCATCGTCTGACGCCTTTACAGCTATTCTATTGAATACGGTGTAAGATCATAACTATAAATCTAAAGATGGAGGAAAAGATGAAACGTTTATTCTTATCAACCCTTTTCTTAGCAATTGTTGCTTCTTTCTGCCTGGTTTCACAGGCACCTGCAAAAACCACGTTTGTAACAATCGGGACCGGCGGTATCACCGGGGTTTACTACCCGACCGGCGGTGCAATTGCCAAAGTGGTTAACAAGAAAAGAGATCAGTACGGCATCCGCTGTACAGTAGAATCCACCGGTGGCTCCGTATTTAACGTCAATGCCGTTATGGCCGGTGACCTCGAGTTTGGCGTGGTTCAGTCTGACCGCCAGTATCAGGCCGTCAACGGTACGGCCGGTTCCGAGTGGGACGGCAAACCCCAGAAAGACCTTAGAGCGGTGTTTTCAATTCATCCGGAAACCTGCACCCTGGTTGCGGCCGTTGATGCCGGTGTTAAAACCATGGCAGATCTCAAAGGTAAACGTGTGAATATTGGTAACCCCGGTTCAGGCCATCGCAAAAACGCCATCGATGCGTTGACCGCCATGGGTATCAACTGGGAAAAAGATATCCATGCAGAAGGCATCAAGGCTGCTGAGGCACCCGGCCTGCTGCAGGATGAAAGAATTGATGCGTTTTTCTACACGGTTGGTCATCCCAATGGGAATTTCAAGGAAGCCACTGCCGGG
The DNA here is from genome assembly GCA_004796375.1 of Desulfobacteraceae bacterium. Taxonomy (GTDB): domain Bacteria; phylum Desulfobacterota; class Desulfobacteria; order Desulfobacterales; family Desulfobacteraceae; genus MADRE2. The sequence goes on along the minus strand of QZLA01000229.1, from coordinate 13,555 downwards.
AAACGTAAGGTTCTGTTTGTTCCCATCACAGGATCCGGTATTGACGCACTCGTAGGTAAATGGCCGTACTATGCAAAAGCCATTGTACCGGTTACAGGCAACTATCCCGGTGCCAAAAATGATTCCGACATTGAATCTTTTGGTGTAAAAGCCACGTTTGTGACCTCTGCCAAGGTACCTGACAATGTTGTTTATGCTGTGGCCAAAGAGGTATTTGACAACTTTGAATCATTTAAAAAACTTCACCCGGCTTACAAGGTTCTGACCAAAGACAATATGCTCCAGGGCCTGTCCGCTCCCATCCATCCGGGTGCCATGAAATATTACAAGGAAGCCGGCCTGAAATAAGCGCTATCCAGGTCCAAATCTGTACAACCAGCCGGCGGTATACCCATACCGCCGGCTTTGCGAATTTATCGCCGTTTAATTAGACACATCAATGAAACAGGGTTGACTCATGAAAGAGATGGATAAAAGCCAACTGGAACAAACAGATCAGGAAAACACCAGAGAAGACGACGGAATGGATCTGGCCAAAAAACTGGCCGAGGAAGAGGCCGGAATCGGCCGGAAAATCGAAGGCAACACGCGTTTTATTATTCCCGTGATTGCGGTCTGCTGGAGTGTGTTCCAGCTGTCCATAGCCAGTTGGCTGATCCTGGATACGATTTTTATACGGGCCATCCACCTGGGGTTTGCACTTTTGATCGTTTTCATGAATTATCCATTTTTCAAAAAGACCCATTTCGGCCTCAAATTCCTGTCTGCAAAAGACAGGATTCCCATATTTGATATCATTGTGGCCCTGGTCGCCAGCTTTTCAGCCCTGTATATCATGATCGACTACACCGGTATTACCCAGCGTTACGGATTGCCCATTCAACGGGACATCGTGATCGGGATTATGTTGACCGTCCTTTTGCTTGAAGCGGCCCGGCGGGTCATCGGTCCGGCACTTCCCGGTATTGCCATTGCATTTATCGGCTATTCTTTTCTTGGGCCCTATATGCCGGACCTGATCGCATTTAAAGGAACATCCCTGTCACGTTTTGTCGGCCAGATGACCATGTCGTCAGAAGGTATTTACGGTATTCCGCTGGATGTATCTGCCACCATTGTATTCCTGTTTGTACTGTTCGGGGCAATGCTGGATAAAGCTGGTGCAGGTCACTATTTTATCCAGCTGGCACTTAGTCTTTTAGGCGGTTTCAAAGGGGGACCGGCCAAGGCTGCCATCATGGGATCCGGTCTCACCGGTCTGGTTTCAGGCTCGAGTATCGCCAATATCGTGACCACCGGGACATTTACCATCCCCATGATGAAAAAGGTGGGTTATCCGCCCACCAAGGCCGCAGCTACAGAGGTTGCCGCATCTACAGACGGGCAGTTGGCGCCGCCGATCATGGGAGCTGCCGCATTTATTATTGCCGAGTATGTGAATGTGCCTTATGTCCAGGTTATCAAGGCCGCAGCCATACCGGCATTTGCATCTTACGCCGCCCTGTTTTTTATCTCCCATATTGAGGCCTCCAAACTCGGAATCCAGGGACTTCCGAGAAAAGAGCTGCCCCCGTTCATTCCGACACTGCTCAGCGGTATCCATTTCCTCATCCCGCTTTGCATGCTCCTGTGGGAACTGATTGTTGAAAGACATTCCCCGGAGCTTGCGGCATTTAATGCGATCTGGGTGATGGCCATTATTATGCTGATCCAGGAGCCCATCAAGGCGTGGAAGAAAAAGGAGTCGATCCCGGATGCTTTTAAGGAGGGAATCAAGAGCATTTTTTCCGCACTGTCATCCGGCGCATTGAACATGGTGTCCGTGGCACTGGCCACAGCAGCTGCCGGCGTTATCGTCGGTGTTGTGGCACTGGGACTGGGACAGTTGATTACCCAGATCATTGAAGTGCTGTCACAGGGCAATATTTTCCTGATGCTGGTCATTACAGCCATTACCAGCCTGATCATCGGCATGGGGTTGCCCACGACCGCAACCTACATTGTCATGGCATCCCTGACCGCACCGGCCATTGTCATGATCGGCGGCATGCACGATTTTATCGTACCACTCATGGCCGCCCACCTGTTCTGCTTCTATTTCGGGATCCTGGCCGATGATACACCGCCGGTGGGGTTAGCCGCGTATGCTGCGGCCGCCATTGCCAAATCACCACCCATTGCCACGGGTATCCAGGGATTCATGTATGATATCCGGACCGCCATACTGCCATTCATGTTCATTTTTAACTCTGATCTGATCCTTCACAACATCAGCTCGTGGCCCCAGGGTATTTTGATCTTTGTGATGGCATGTATCGGTAATTTTGCATTTGCATCTGCAACTCAGGGGTGGTTTGTGGCTGGCAACAAAATATGGGAAGTTCCATTGTTTCTGTGTGTGACCTTCATGTGTATGAGGCCGGATGCAGTAGCATCTTATGTGGGGCTGCCCCATGACCAGCGCTACTGGGTTTATCCGGTGGCGTTAATCCTCTATGGGATCATCTACCTGATGCAGAAACCGAGAATCCCAGTGCGCAAGGCCATGACGGCAAAAGAAGCGTTTGGAGATTATTAATTTTCCAAAACACTGATCATTAAATCGGGGGGCTATTCGGCAGGGAGCCAGGTCTGGGTTCTGTAAAAGAAAGCGATATAGCCCCTGACCTTAAGGTTCTCACCTTCACGCCAGATCTCACAGGTGTATACCTTCCCTTTCTTGGGATCCAGGATGGTGCCGCCCTTGAATTTTTCACCTTTTTCAACCATATCTTTTATGATCTCCATACCTTTGGTAGGCTGGTCTTTTCTCGGGTCTTTTTCCGGGCACTTATCGCAGGTCGGGTTTGGATTGTCCCCCTCCTTGAGAAACAGTTCCTCGATCTTACCGTAGTATTTCCCATCGCGTTCAAAGATACTGACAATGGATTTGGGTTGATTGGTTTCATCGTCAATGGTTTTCCATTTTCCGGCAATTTCGGGCTGGGCAAAAGAAATACCGGTGAAAAGCAGACAAAAAACTGCAGCGAAACCGAAAACTCTGATCACTTGATTCATGGCAGGCCTCCATAAAAAGATTAATGGTTTACTTCCAGATGTAACCATGTTTATCTTTGAAAAAACCGGGTGTCAAGCAAAATTAAGTTTGTTTAATTAGGTAAACTGTGATCATGGAAGGATTGAAAATGCGGTGGGCAGCAGGGCAGTCCCTTACCATTCGGGACTGCCCTGGAGGGTCACTGATAGTGATTATAGTTTTTCAGGGCTGAGAAGGGGATTCTTTTTAAGATATTCCAGGCGGTTGAGCCCGTTGATGTAAGCCAGGGCACTGGCAGTGATGATGTCAGGGTCTGTACCCTTGCCCAAGGCGACGATCCCTTCCTCTTGAAGGCGGACAGTGACCTCACCCTGTGCATCGGTACCTTCGGTGAGCGCGGAGATGGAGAACCTCAAGAGTTCAGACTTGGTTCCCGTAAGTTTGGAGATAATATTGTATACCGCATCAATGGGGCCGGTCCCCTCGATGGCTCCCTGGACCGCACGGTCATTGATCTTAAGCTGGACACTGGCCGTCGGGTAAACCGTATTACCGCTCAGGACATGGATATACTCCAGTTTAAACACATCGTCAGAACGAAGGACCTCTTCATTGATTAATGCTTCAATATCCTCATCCCTGATATTTTTTTTCTTATCGGCCAGGGATTTGAATTTTTCAAATACCAGGTTCAGTTCATCCTCGGAAAGATTGTATCCCATCTCCTGGATATGGGCATTCAGGGCGTGTCTTCCGGAATGTTTTCCCAGTACCAGGTTGTTTTTATTCAAGCCGATGGTTTCTGGCTTCATGATTTCATAGGTCATGGGATTCTTGAGTACCCCGTCCTGATGGATACCGGCTTCATGGGCAAATGCGTTTGCACCGACAATAGCGCGGTTGGGCTGGATGATAATACCGGTGATCATGCTGACCAATCGGCTGGTCGGGTAGATCCGGGTGGTATCGATGCCCGTGGTATGGGGGAAGAAGTTGGGGCGTGTATTCAGTGACATGACCACCTCTTCCATAGAAGTGTTCCCGGCCCGTTCACCAATCCCGTTAATGGTAACCTCTACCTGGCGGGCCCCTGCCGTGACGGCAGCCAGTGTGTTGGATGTGGCAAGCCCGAGATCGTTGTGACAATGGACACTCAGTACAGCTTTGTCAATGTTGGGGGTGTTGTTCATCACATAGGCCACCAGTTCGGCAAATTCCTCAGGGATGGCATACCCGACGGTGTCAGGCAGGTTGACGGTTGTGGCACCGGCATCAATGGCCGCCTCAAACACCTTGCACAGGTAATCCGGATTGCTCCGGGAACCGTCTTCTGCAGAGAATTCCACGTTGTCGGTAAAAGATTTGGCCAGTTTGACCGATTCAATGGTTTTCTCAAGGACCTGAGCATGATCCATTTTGAGTTTATATTTCAGGTGAAGGTCAGATGTCGCAATAAATGTATGTATTCGGGGATTTACCGCATCCTTGATGGCATCCCATCCCCGTTTGATATCATGCTCAGATGCACGGCACAATGCGGCGATCTGTGACACTTTAAGGGTATTGGCAATCAGTTTGACCGCTTCATAATCACCTTCCGAAGCAGCGGGAAACCCGGCCTCAATGACATCGACGCCTAGTTTTTCAAGCTGTGTGGCAATTCTGAGCTTTTCAGCCTGGTTCATACTGGCTCCGGGGGATTGCTCCCCATCCCTTAAAGTGGTGTCAAATACAATGATTCTGTTTTCGTCTTTCATTTTTTTGCCTCAGCTTTGTTTTTCTGGTTTTCATTATCAAGTGACAACTTATACTGGAAACTGTCAGCAAGTGCCTGCCAGCTGGCTTCGATGATATCTTCAGACACACCAATGGTGGTAAAGATGTTGTTCTGGTCCCTGGATTCGATCAAAACGCGGACCTTGGCCTCGGTACCGTCCATACCGTCTATGACACGAACCTTGAAGTCGACAAGCTGCATCTCATCGAGCTGGGGGAAGATGGTGGTCAGTGCTTTTCTCAACGCATTGTCCAGGGCACTGACCGGGCCATCTCCCTCTGCAGAGGTGATTTCGGTTTTATCACCCACCCTGATTTTGATCATGGCATGCGAGTAGCATGGCCGTTCCCTGTCCTTTTCAATACTGACCCGGAACGATACCAGTTCGAAATGAGGGACAAACTGTTCCGTCAGTTTCTGCATGATCAGTTTCAAAGACCCTTCTGCTGCATCAAATTCAAAACCGTCCTCTTCAAGTTCCTTGATGCTGGATACAATCTGGTACATGTTCCGGGTATCGTCCTTGAGATCGATGCCCAGTTCTTTGGCCTTGTATTCTATATTACTCTTGCCGGCCTGTTCGGAAACGATGACACGTCGTTTGTTGCCCACGAGTTCAGGAGTCATGTGCTCGTAGGCCCGTGGGTTTTTCATGATTGCAGATACATGAACACCCCCCTTGTGGGCAAAGGCACTTTTGCCGACAAAGGGCCGTGAATTGATCGGGGTCATATTAGCGGTTTCAGAAACAAACCGGGAAAGATTCTGCAGTTTTTCAAGGTTTGCCGTGCTGATGCAGTCCATTCCGAGTTTCAGGGCAAGAATCGGGATGATGGCAGTCAGGTCGGCATTTCCGCACCTTTCACCGTAACCGTTAATGGTTCCCTGGACCATCCTGGCCCCGTTTTGAACCGCAGCAATGGAATTGGCAACCGCCATGGCACAATCATTGTGGGTATGGATACCCACGATCAGATCGGAAACCTTTGAAAAGTGCGCTACCACGGTCCGGGTGACCGATTCAATAGCGGAGGGCAGGTTCCCGCCGTTGGTATCGCACAACACCAGGGTCCGGGTGCCGCCGCGCACGGCTGCCTCAAGCGTCTGGACCGCATACTCCGGGTTGTCATGATACCCGTCAAAAAAGTGTTCGGCATCATAGATCACTTCCCGGTCATGACTGATCAAAAACGCGATGCTGTCTTCAATCATGGCCAGATTTTCATCCAGGGTGTTGGACATGATGGCCTCTACATGAAGATCCCAGGTCTTTCCAAAAATGGTCACCACGGGGGCATCGGATTGAATCAGTGCCCTGAGATTGGCATCCTCTTCACACTGGATTCCCGGTTTGCGGGTAGACCCAAACGCGGCAATTCTGGCATGGGTCAATTCAATCTCCTTGGCCAGTTCGAAAAAATGATGCGCCGCAGGGTTTGAGCCCGGCCATCCACCCTCAATATAATGGATACCGGATTCATCCAGCTTTCTGGCAATCTTGATCTTATCCTCAGGGGAAAAGAATATATTCTCTCCCTGCATCCCGTCCCTTAGGGTTGTGTCATACAGCAGTGCCTTTTCCATAGCTTTTTCCGTTTATCTCTTTATCGGTTGGAAGGTCTGAGTTCCCTGACCGTTTTACCGGCCTGCCACATTTCGGATTCACGGATCTGGCGAAGTTCTTCGTCCAGTTTTTCCTGGTAATCCGGTGCAGAGTTGGCCTCAATGGTGATACGGGTTTCAGTGCCGTTCTTCACGGATTCATACAGTTCCTTGAATACCGGAAGCGTAGCGGCCTTAAACTTAGGTCTCCAGTCAAGTGCTCCTCTCTGGGCCGTGGTGCTGCAGTTGGCATACATCCAGTCCATACCATTCTGGTCAACCAGGCGAATCAGGCTCTGGGTCAGCTCCTCAACGGTCTCGTTGAACGCTTCTGAAGGAGAGTGTCCGTTCTCGCGCAGTATGTCATACTGGGCTTCCATGACACCGGCCAGAGCGCCCATCAGAATCCCCCGTTCACCCGTGAGATCTGAATATACCTCTTTTTCAAATGTGGTGGGAAACAGGTATCCTGAACCAATGACAATACCAATGGCCAGGGTTCTTTCCTTGGCACGGCCCGTGTAATCCTGGTAAACCGCATAACTGGAGTTAATACCGCTTCCGGCAAGGAAATTGGTTCTCACGCTGGTCCCCGATCCCTTGGGTGCCGCCAGAACCACATCTACGTTTTCCGGCGGAATGATACCGGTCTGGTCCTTGTAAACCACGCCGAATCCATGGGAGAAATAAAGTGCATCACCTTCATTGAGGCATTCCTTGAGGACTGGCCATTGAAGCTTTTGAGCAGCATCTGAGAGCAGGTACTGGATGATGGTGCCGCGTTTGGCAGCCTCTTCAATTTCAAACAGGGTTTCGCCGGGAACCCACCCGTCATTGACCGCTTTGTCCCAGCTTTTGCTGCCGGAGCGCTGGCCAATAATGACTTTTACTCCGTTGTCTCTCATATTCAAGGCCTGGGCCGGTCCCTGTACTCCATACCCGATTACACAGACGGTTTCATCCTTTAGCACCTCTCTGGCCTGGTCCAGTGTAAATTCGTCAATCGTGGTAATTTCTTCAGTTGTTCCGCCAAAATTCATCTGTGGCATTGTTGTTCTCCTAAAAAGTTTTGTTTAATGTTTATTCTCACGGGCCAGAGCAATGGCGCCGGTCGAAGCAATTTCTATGATGCCCATGGGCTTGAGCAGACTGATAAAGGCCTCATGTTTTTCCATATCTCCGGACAACTCAATGGTAAAGTGGGCCGGACCCACATCCACCACCTTTGACCTGAAAATATCTACGATCCTGAGAATTTCAGCGCGTTTGTCCGGATGGGCGTGCACTTTTATCAATGACAGCTGACGCTGAATATAGCGCTTATCGGTCAGGTCATTCACCGTGATCACATTGATCAGTTTGTGAAGTTGTTTTTTAATTTGTTCGATAATATCCGGTTCGCACCGGGTTACCATGGTGATGCGTGATACATCCGGTTCCGTGGTGTTGGCCACACTGAGGCTTTCTATGTTAAAACCGCGTCCTGAAAACAGGCCGGCGATTCTGGACAAAACTCCGGGTTCATCATCCACCAGGATGGACAACAGATATGTGTTGATGCTCATTTGAATCAAATCCTTTATGAAAGTAGCAATGGCAAAGCTGGGTTCTTTTTTGAATCGGGTTATACCAGCAGCATTTCTGTAATCGCGCCGCCGGCAGGAACCATTGGATACACCGACTCCTCTTTTGCCACCATGAACTCCATGATGACCACACCGGGTTCATCAAGCCCCTCTATCAGAGTGGCTTCAACCTTTGAAGGGTCTTCACACCGGTATCCTTTGGCCCCGTATGCCTCTGCAAGCTTCACAAAATCCGGCGACTGATCCATGTTGGTAGAGGAATAGTTTTTCTCATAGAAAAACTCCTGCCACTGACGAACCATTCCTAAAAACTGATTGTTGAGTATCACCACCTTTACATCCAGTTTGGACTCAATGGCGGTCATCAGTTCCTGGATATTCATCTGGATGGAACCGTCACCGGCTATATCAATGACCAGTTTATCAGGGCATGCCGCCTTGGCGCCGATGGCGGCAGGTAAACCAAATCCCATGACCCCGAGGCCACCGGAAGTGATGAAATGGTTGGGGTGATCAAAATGATAATACTGGGCCGCCCACATCTGATTCTGACCCACCTCTGTGGTCACAATGGCTTGTCCTTCGGTGACCTGGTGAAGCTTTTCAATCACAAACTGAGGTTTGATCACGTCATCGCCCTGTTCATATTTAAGCGGAGTGGTCTCTTTCCATTCGGTGATCTGGCTGAGCCATTCGGTATGGTCTTTTTTAATCTCCTCAACCGGCTCTTTTTCCAGCATGTCAAGGATAACATCCAGGGTATACCCACAGTCTCCCACAATGGGGCAGTCCACCTTGACATTTTTATGGATCGAGGTGGGATCAATATCGATCTGGATAATCTTGGCGTGCTGTGCAAAGGTATCGAGCCTGCCGGTCACCCGGTCGTCAAACCGGACACCAATGGCTACCATGAGATCACAGTGCCCGATGCTCATATTTGCCCGATAGGTCCCGTGCATTCCCGGCATTCCCAGCCAAAGCGGGTCGGTACCTGGAAATGCACCACGTCCCATCAGGGTAGCAGTGACCGGGATATTGGTCATTCTCGAGAGCCGGGTCACCTGTTCCGAGGCTTTGGACAGGATCACACCGCCGCCGGCAAAGATGATCGGTTTCTCGGCCTGTTTGATCAGTTCGATCACTTTACCCATCTGTTTCTTGTTGGGCTTGTAGGTCGGTTTGTATGACTTGAGTGAAATCTCGCTGGGTTCCTTGAATTCAATTTCAGCCTGCATAATATCCTTGGGCAGGTCCACAAGAACCGGCCCGGGGCGTCCTGACCGGGCAAGGTGAAACGCTTCTTTGATGATACAGGCCAGTTTCTCAGGTTTTTTCACGAGGTAATTATGTTTGGTACAGGGCCGGGTGATCCCGACAATATCCACCTCCTGAAACGCATCATTTCCGATGAGGCCGGTGGGGACCTGACCGGAAAATACGACCAGGGGAATCGAGTCGGCATGGGCCGAGGCAATTCCGGTGACGGTATTGGTGGCACCGGGGCCCGAGGTGACCAGGGCCACACCCACAGTGCCTTTGGCCCGGGCATAGGCATCGGCTGCATGAACAGCTCCCTGTTCATGCCTGACCAGAATATGATTCAGGTCCTCGTGCCGGTTTAACTCATCATAAATATCGATCACTGCGCCTCCAGGGTATCCGAAGATGGTGTCAACACCCTGGGATTTGATCATTCGAATCAGGATTTCAGCGCCTTTGAGCTTCATGGGTTTTCTCCTATCTATTTAAATACGGCCCCGTCACCGGCCGAGCTGACCAGCTTTGCATATCGGGCCATATATCCGTGTTGTATTTTGGGTTCAGGTTTAATCCATTGGGATCTTCTATGTTCAAGCTCTGTGTCGTCAACCTGCAGCGTAATGGTTTTATTGGGAATATCAATGGAGATGATATCATTCTCGTTGACCAGGCCAATCACGCCACCGTCAGCAGCTTCTGGAGAAACATGACCGATGGATGCCCCCTTGGTTCCGCCGGAAAACCGGCCGTCAGTGATCAGGGCCACACTTCCGTCAAGTCCCATGCCGGCAATGGCAGAGGTGGGGGTCAGCATCTCACGCATGCCTGGACCGCCTGCCGGTCCTTCGTACCGGATAACGATAACGTCACCTGCAGTGATCCGGTTGTCCATGATGGCTGCAGTTGCCTCCTCTTCAGAGTCAAATACCCGTGCAGGACCCTGGTGTGTCAGCATTTCATCCAGCACGGCAGACTGCTTCACTACGCAGCCATCTTTGGCAATATTGCCAAAGAGAACTGCTAAGCCTCCTTGAATATGATAGGGGTTCTCAATGGGTCGAATCACGGCGGTGTCTTTCACAACAACCGATTCAATATTCTCTTGCACCGGTTTTCCTGTGACCGTGATACAGTCGGTGTGAATGCGGTCGTTATCGGTCAATACTTTCAGGACTGCCTGGATCCCGCCGGCAGCATGCAGGTCTTCAATATGGTCAGGGCCTCCGGGGCTCAGAGAGCACAGGTGAGGCGTGGCGGCGCTGACCGTGTTGATGAGATCAAGATCCACGTCCACACCGGCTTCATGTGCGATTGCCTTGAGGTGCAGGACGGTATTGGTTGAACACCCCAATGCCATGTCAATGGCCAAAGCGTTTAAAAACGCCTTGCGTGTCATAATTTTTCGCGGTGTAACCTGTTCATCAAGAAGCTGCATGATCTGGATACCGGTTTCTTTAGCCAGGCGGATTCTTTCAGACATGGGTTCAGGGATGGTGCCGTTACCCGGAAGGGCCATACCGATGGCTTCGGTCAGGCAGTTCATGGAATTGGCTGTAAACATGCCGGCACAGGACCCGCATGTCGGGCAGGCCGTGTTTTCAATGTCTTTGAGTTCGGTTTCAGACATTTTTCCGGACTGGACCGCACCCACCGCTTCAAAAACGGTGATCAGGTCGATTTTTTTATGCCGGTCGGCAGGATGACGGCCGGCGAGCATGGGGCCGCCGGAAATGAAAATGGCCGGGATGTCGAGACGTGCGGCTGCCATGAGCATGCCCGGTACGATCTTGTCGCAGTTGGGAACCATGACAATGGCATCAAAGGGATGAGCCGTGGCAGAAATTTCAATGGAATCAGCAATTAATTCCCTGGATGCCAATGAATAATGCATCCCGGCATGATTCATGGCGATTCCGTCACACACCCCGATGGTTGAAAATTCCATGGGTGTGCCGCCGGCAAGACGGATGCCGGCTTTTACAGATTCGACAATACGATCCAGGTGCATATGCCCCGGGATCAGTTCATTGGCTGAGTTGGCAATACCGATCAGCGGGCGTTCAATTTCAACGTCCGTATAACCCATGGCCTTCATCAGGCTGCGGTGAGGGGCTCTGGCGACTCCTTTTTTAGCAATGTCACTTCTCATGTTTTTTCTCCAAAAAACAAAAAAGCCGTTATCTGCCCTGTTGGGGCTGATAACGGCTTTTATTGATGATGTTGTCTTATGCCACTAAGAGCCCCTTCGCCAGGAGGTGGTAATAATCACCTCCACGATAATGACTAGGACTAGTAGTATGTTGACAATTGGTAATTTCATAGCAATAACATTTTAACGCCGGTTATACCCACAACTTTTAGCGCCAATAACCAGGCTTGTCAAGAATAAAATTCAGTAATACTAATAAATTTTTAAAAATACTGTTTTCCAGATGGGTTTTATCGACGCTGCTCACGATTGCCTTACTGGAAGTTTAATTTGACAAACCAGCGGCCCTCCTTATATAATTCCCTGAATTAGCAGGACCGTTCGCCGCCATGGCTAACCGGCACGGTGTTCCGGCCTTGTGGAGATCATTGACAGGATGCTTCGTCCGGCCGTCACTTGCGGACGTTCACCTTTTTTTTCTAAACCAAGGATCTATTGGGCAAAATGAACCAAAATCGAATAGGATTTGTTTCTCTGCTGCTGGTTGCGTCCATCTATTTATTACACACCATCCTGTTTGTCCTTCTGGGTGCCAAACTCCTCTACCTGTTTACGGTATCTGTGATGATCTTTTTCCTGTTCTGCTGGATTATCCTTGGCCGCACCGGCCTGGAATCCCTGAATTATTTTACCCCAATGCTTTTCTTTTTGTTCAGTGCGGTGGTGGCCGTGGCAACAGGCGGTGTGCACAGCAGTGCCATTTTTCTGATGGCCATTATCCCGTTGATTGGTCTTTTGATGATGCCGTTAAAGCCTGCCTTGGGTTTATCGGGCGTTACGGCTCTGTGTTTGATCCTCATCGGATTGGCTGAACACTTTCAAATCCGCATTGCCCTTTTCCATCCCCTGGTCAATGTCAATGTGTTTCATACCATATATATCTTTTTAACCTGTCTGTCCTGTTCGGTCCTTGGGATCTGCCTGGCACTAAAACATCATATAGAACTTTGCGCGTTGAATGACCGGCAATCCCACCTTGAACTCAGCAAGGAAAAGGCAGACAATGCGGTTCAGGCCAAACAGGATTTTCTTGCCAACATGAGCCACGAGATCCGAAATCCCATGAACGGGATAATCGGCATGCTTCATGTGGTTCTCGAGTCCAGGTTGGACAATAAGCAGAGAAAGTATCTCAATATTGTCTATAGCAGTGCTCGGGCCCTGCTGACCATTGTAAATGATATTCTCGACCTGTCAAAAATCGAAGCCGGTAAAATGGATCTGGACATCCGGAATTTTGATCTTCGTGTGGCCATGGAGGATATTACGGCCCTTCCCGCACTCCAGGCCCGTCAGAAAGGCATCGAATTCAGTTATCGGATCGTTCCTGAAGTCCCCTGCAGGATCAAGGGCGATCCTGGACGGATCCGCCAGGTGATTAACAATCTGACAGGCAATGCGATTAAATTCACTCAAAACGGTGAAGTATCGCTTGAAGTCAGCCTGGTTTCTGAAACCGATACCCAGGCGGTTATAAGGTTTGCTGTTGATGATACCGGGATCGGGATATCTGCTGATAAGATAGAATCGCTGTTTGATTCATTTACCCAGGCAGATGTCTCTACCACAAAACGGTATGGCGGGACCGGACTGGGGTTGTCCATCTCCAGGCGCCTGGTTGAAAGAATGAACGGACGCATCGGTGCCGACAGCATCGAGATGGTCGGTTCTACCTTCTGGTTTGAAATTCCGTTGGATAAACAGGAGGAGGATACCTGGGTTGACGATCTGTTTTCCATCGAGATCAGTCATTTGAAGGTGCTGCTGACCAGTGATGATATACAGGTCTGCGGAGCGGTTGAAAATATTCTGGCTGAACTCGGTCTGGAATATGAAACCGCACAGGATTATATTGAAGCTAAAGAGAAACTTCTGCATGCAGCCGCTCTTGGGTACCCGTTTCATATTTTAATAGCCGATATACAAGAGGGTGATGAAACAGCTGAGTATTTTGGAAAACAGGTGCTCCAGGACAATCGGCTGTCTGGTATCAAGATGATTATATTGACCGCTGTCGGTAAAAAGGGAGATGCCCGCAGATTCCAGGATGCAGGATTTTCCGCTTTCCTGAGCAAACCTGT
>QZLA01000340.1 GCA_004796375.1 Desulfobacteraceae bacterium | reverse complement strand
GTTACCCACTGAAGGTGGAGATCTATAAACCGGACACCCGACGGCTCGCTGAGTGGTCCTCTCCTGAACGATCCGGCTACAGCCAGAGCCATGGGCGTTAGGGCAAACCCGGCACAGATGCGACCAGCGCCTGCAGGTCAACCGGAAACGGCTTGCAGCTAAACCAGGGATGTCAGATGATATGGAGGTCTGTGCAAAGTGTGTTGCCGGGATGCCCTGCAGCCTGACATCACCGGTTCAATCCTGATACCGGATGTTTTACGATTATCTATTTTGAAATCCCATAGATCTTGAGCAACTGGTACAGCCTTGCCCGTTTCAACCCGGAAACTTCACAGGCCTGTTCAATGTCCCAGGCAGTCTGTTCCATCAGGTCTGTCAGGTATTTTTTCTCCGACCTGGCAATGACAGACTGCCTGAATTCCTTCAGCTGAGGCAGAGGGCCGTACCCGCGGCCGGAAGACGCATCCGTCAGGTCCTCCCCATCCAGTGAACAGGACTCAATGGTTTTTACCCGGATATAGTCAGGCAGATGTTTGGCATACAATATCCTGCTGTGCGGATCCACCGCAACGGCGCTCTCCATGGTGCTGATGAATTCCCGGATATTTCCTGGCCACTCGTATTTTGAAACGGTCTCAAAAAAATCATCAGATATGGTTTTTAATTCAAACCCGTAATCCCTGCAGAATTTTTCCACGTAATGACCGGCCAGTAGGTGGATATCCTTTTGCCTCCCGCGTATTGGCGGCAGTTCTATGATAAAGGTCCGCAGCCGGAAAAGCAGATCCTGCCTGAACTTGCCCGCCGCCGCCCGTGCTTCGAGATCTCGGTTGGTGGCAGACACCAGCCTGAAGTTGCTTCTGACCTCGGTTTTACTGCCCACCGGACGGAACCGCTTCTCCTGGAGAACACGCAACAGTTTTTTCTGCAGCACTATGGGAAGCTCTCCAATCTCATCCAGGAAAAGGGTGCCCTGGTCCGCCTGCTTTACCAGGCCGTCATGGGATTTGTCCGCACCGGTAAACGCCCCCTTGACATGACCGAACAATATACTTTCTGCAAGACTCTGGGGCAGAGAGGTGCAGTCCACCACCACAAACGGGCCGTCCTTTCTGGCACTGTTCAGGTGGATGGCCTTGGCAAACAGCTCTTTTCCGGTCCCGGTCTCCCCGTAAATCAACACATTGGCATCGCTCTTGGCGGCATGCCCCATCAGGGAGATACACATCAACAGGCGGGGGCTTGCACCGATAATACCCTGGCGGTCAATATCCAGGGGGGTTTTGAGTACCTGCTTCTGGCTCCTGTATTCCAGGGCCCGTTTCAAAGACAACTCCATGGTGGTGAGGTCAGAGGGCTTCTGGAGATAATCCCATGCACCGTTTTTCAATGCCAGGTCGGCCCCGCCTTTTTCTCCATAAGCCGTGATAATGATAATCTCCGGCGGGAAATCAATGGACCGGATTTTAGGAATGATCTCAATACCGTTCCCGTCCGGCAGGCGGACATCCAGAAACACCACGTCAAAACGGCCGGACAATGCCTTTTCAAGACCCTCTTCCAGCCGGAATGCCGTATCCGGATTCAGCCCGGCCTCCTCCACCATCCTCACCAGGGTGTAGGACATGCCCTCATCGTCATCAATAATGAGCACCTGCTGCCCTGATTCGAGCTCCGAGCTATGATTCTTTATGCTGTTCATCCAATACCTTTCTTATGGTAAACGCCAGGTCAGAATTCATTAACGGTTTTTTCAACACCCGATCGAACCGGGGCCGGTTTTCGTCCGTTTTTTCAAGGCGTACTTCGTTGAATCCGGTGAGCAGGATGACCGGAATATGTGAGTTCAACTCCCGTATCCGGCTGACCAGTTCACTGCCGGTCATTTCCGGCATCACCTGATCGGTGACCACCAGATCAAAATAGTCGGATTTCCCTTTAAAGGAGGCCAGGGCCTGCCGGCTGTCGGCATGGGCTTCCACCTCATATCCCTGGTTGCTCAGGATACGCTCGAGTACATGCAGCAATGTCTCTTCATCATCTACCAGCAGGACCCGTTCCGTTCCCGTGGGCAGGTCCGATACCTGGGGGATACTGATTCTGATGTCCCTGTGCTCCAGCCGCGGCAGCAGAATGGTAAAGCAGGTTCCCTGCCCCTCCTCACTTGACACCTGGATGGTTCCTTCATGTTTTTTAACGATCCCGTGCACCACGGAAAGCCCGAGCCCCGTACCCTCACCCACCTCCTTGGTGGTAAAAAAAGGATCAAATATTTTATCCTGGATCTCTTGACTGATACCGGGGCCGTCATCCCGGATTTCGATCATCACATAGGTGCCGGGTGCGGAATCCGGCGGACGGTCATCTTCCGGTGCAAACTCCTTTTGCGACAGGATCACCTCGATGCACCCCTGTTTCTGGCCGATGGCCTGGGCTGAATTGGTACAGATATTCATCAGGATCTGCTGGATCTGGGTCGGGTCCGCCAGAACCACGCCGGAATCAATTTCCTTTCTGTAGTCTATGCGGACAAAATTCGGCAGTGTGGCCTTTAAAAAATGAATCACCTCCCGGATGAACGGAGAAAGGGTCAGGGGAATTTTTTTAGTTTCCTCCTGGCGGCTGAACGTCAGGATCTGGCTGACCAGTGACTTGGCCCTCAGACCGGCAGTAAGGACCTGTTCGATGTCCTGCACGGCTTTATCCTCTTGTGACAGGTTTTTCCTGACCAGTTCACTGCACCCGATGATCACCCCTAAAATATTGTTGAAGTCATGGGCAATGCCGCCGGCAAGGGTGCCGATGGCCTCCATCTTCTGTGCCTGTCTGACCTGGTTTTCATACCTGACTTTCAAGGTGACATCCCGGTTGACGGAAACATATCCTAAAAACAGGCCGGCCGGACTTTTTATGGGGGAGACAATGGCATCTTCCACCAGAAGTTCCCCGGTCTTTTTCAGGGTGGTCAGCCTGCCGGTCCAGACCTCCCCCTTTTGAACCGCGTCAAGCACCTGATCATAGCTCTTTTTTTCTGATTCATCTGCCCCAAGGACACGATTCGGCTGATTGTACACCTCATTGAGCTGGAATCCCGTACTGTTTTCAAACGCGGGGTTCACATATTTGATCCGTCCCAGGTCATCGGCAATGATAATACTTTCCGCGACCTGCTCCACAGCACTGGACAGGCGGGTCAGCTCGATCTGTGCCTTTTTCCGGGTGGTGATATCCTGAACCAGCCCCTCGATGTGCATGATGGTCCCCTGGTCATCAAAGATGGGGAGTGCGCTTAAAGAGACCCATATCACCGTGCTGTCCCTTTTCTTGAACTGAACTTCAAAAGATTCGGTGACGCTGTTCTGCTTGAGCAGTTCCAGAAAGGTCCGGCGCTGTTCAGGATCCACCCAGTGCTGTCGACCCATATTCTCCACCCGGTGCATCAGCTCTTCAGGGGTGTCATATCCCAGGATCGACGCAAATGCCGGGTTGGCATCGATGATCCTGCCGTCCAGTGTGGATTGAAATATGCCCTCCATGGCATTTTCAAATATACTGCGGTATTTTTTTTCCGCTTTCTGCAGTTCATCCATCTGCACCTGGATCTCATTGCCCATGCCCTTGAGCGTGTCAATCAGGGGAAGGAACTCTGAATAGGGCATATGGTCCGGGATATCCTCCCCTTTTTTCCGGGAGTTGTAGGATGCGACAATCCGGTTAAGCAGGTGCAACGGCTTGTTGAGCGACCATCGCAGCAGAAACCCTGACATGATGATCAAGGACAGCAGGTTGATCAGGATGATGAACCCGAAATACCCGAAGAGCTGCCGGTTCCAGATGTTGTAATATCCCGAAGCCAGGGATATCTCTACCGAACCCATGGAGGTCTTAAACCGCTCCAGGTCTGCATGACGCCTGACCATGGGGATCATGTCCTCATGGGTTTCCTTCACGCATATGGTTCCCCGGCTGTCCGTGATGGTGATTCCGGCGATATCCTCATTCTGCATGAATGATTTCCCAATGACATCAATGGTGTCATAATCATAGTTCCAGATCGGCAGAATGAGTATCTCCTTGAGATACAGGATATACTCATCTGCCTTGGCATTAAGATACTGCCTTGCTTTTGCACGGGCGACCAGATGTGCCGCCAGAAACGATATCGTCGAAACCAGGATAACGGTAATCACCAGGCCCATGGTGACCTCTTTGGATATGGACCTGTGGGAAGACTTTAATCTGCTGAACACGTGGTGCATGGCCCTCCCTTTCTTGCGTGTCAATCCACCCTCTGGTTAACCAAAAGTACCGGCCGTGTCAACCCCGGGCTGATTCGCCCTCCCCTGATCTTAAAAATGACCAGGGAGTGACCGCCTTTACGGCACTCCACTCCCTGGCGCGTGTTCCCTGTCGAATACCGGGTGATTTACTGCCGCTGTTTTTTTATAAAGCGGAAAATCAGCGGCACCAGAAGACTTGCAAAGGTGATCACCCACAACCCGATGGAGATGGGAGACTCATAAAAGGTGGAATAATCACCATAACTGTAAGTCAAAGCCCTTCTGAAATTGACCTCGATCAGGCCGCCGAGCACCAGCCCCAACACCAGGGGTGCCAGGGGGAAACCGGTTTTCCGCATAATAAATCCGACCACACCGAAGATCAGCATCAGTATGAGATCAAACTCACTGCCATTAATGACATACACCCCCACAATACTCAGCATGGCGATCAGCGGCATCAATATCCAACGCGGCACCAGAAGGATCTTGGCCAAGACCCGGACCATGGGCAGGTTGAGGATGATCAGCACCAGGTTCCCCAGGAACATGGATGCCGCCACCCCCCAGAACATGTCCGGCTGGTCCACAAGCATGGTCGGCCCGGGCGTCACACCAAGGGTGATCAGGGCGGCCAGCATCACAGCAGTGGTTTCACTGCCCGGGACACCCAGGACCAGCAAGGGGATGAATGAGCCCACTGCGGATGAGTTATTGGCAGACTCCGGTGCGGCCACGCCCCGCAGATCGCCCCTGCCGAACTTACCTTTGGAACCGGCCAGTTTCTTTTCCGTGTTATAGGCCAGAAAACTGGCAATGGTCGCGCCGGCTCCGGGAAGCACCCCGACCAGAAACCCGGTGACACAGCTGCGCAGGATACCGGCCGCAGATTCCTTGATCTCCTTGAAGCTCAGCAGTACTTTATTCAGGGGGACGATCTTCTGGCTTTTATCCGATGCAAAGTCGGACAGGAACAGCATCAACTCTCCCACGGCAAACACCCCGATGACCACGACAATAAAATCAATCCCATCCCCCAGTTCACGGATACCGAATGTAAAGCGCCGCATACCGCCAAAGCTGAGTTCATCAATACCTACCGTGGCGATGGCCAGCCCCAGGAAGGCTGAAAACATCGCCTTGATGAAACTGCCCTGGGAGAAACCGGTCAACGCGGTAAAGGCACAGACCATCAGCACAAAATACTCGGCCGGCCCGAAATCAATGGCCAGCTTGGAGAGATAGGGTGCAAAGAAAATGAGCATGAAGATGGACAATGTCCCGCCGGAAAAGGAGGCCACCGCACTCATGGCCAGCGCCGGCCCCGCCTTCCCCTGTTTGGCCAGAGGATTACCATCAATACAGGTCACTGCCGCGGATGAGGTTCCGGGTACATTGAGCAGGATACTGGATATGGAGTTGCCGTACTGGGATCCGTAGAAAATCCCGCCAAAAAAAATCAGGGCCGAAGATGGGGGCAGTTCAAATTGCAGAACAATGGGAAACAGAATGGCAATGGCGTTTATCGGCCCGATTCCCGGCAGCATGCCGATCACCGTCCCCAAAAAGCAGCCGATAAACACCAGCACGATATTCAACCCGCTTAACGCTACGGAAAAACCGTTCAATAATAGCTCAAACATAATGATCCGATGCTAAAAAAAGTTCATTAGCCCGGCTGGAAGTGTCAATCCCAATAACCGGTCAAAAATAATATAGAAACTGACGGAGCAGATGACGGATGTCAGGACAATCCACTTTTTATCTGCCTCAAACACCCACATACATATGCCCATCAATACGCTGGCTGAGATTAAAAACCCGACGGTGTGAAGGACCAGGCTGTAAACGAGAATCGCGCACAGGACCAGTCCGATTTTCTGCAGGTTCCTGCCTCCCGGCCAGGAGGTGGTATGGCGTGTTGGCCATACCATCAGCGCCATGGAAAGCAGGATCATGATCATCGACAGGATAAACGGGTAATACTTTTCATTCACCGGGTTGAAATCTGCGTCCAGCAGAATGGCCGACACGCAATAGACCATGCTGAGAATCAGCATGGCCAATGCATATTTTCTATCGCTTAACAGATTCATAGATGCTTACTTGATGATGTTCAGTTCTCTGGAGATACTGGCCACATTTTCGATCTGCTTCCTGACAAAGGTGTCAAAATCCTTGCCAAAAGAGGTAAATTCAGCCAGACCGTTTTTTTCGCGCAGTTCGGTCCACTCCGGAGAGCCGGCCACTGCCTTTACTGCGGATACCCAGAAACCATAGGCGTCATCTGAAATCCCGGCCGGCGCATAAAACGCACGCCAGTTGCCGCCGATCACGTTATACCCCTGGGATTTTGCGGTTTTGGCATCCCCGAGGGCCGGAACCGGGTTATCTGACAGCACGGCCAGAACGCGAACCTCACCGGCATTGAGCTGACCGATAATTTCAGACGTATCACCGGTGAATGCTGCAGCACGACCGCTGACCACTTCCAGCAGCGCTTTTCCACCGTTGTCAAACGGGATGTAGTTGATGCTTCTAAGATTCTTAATGCCTGCTTCCTTTGCGACCAGCAGCATTTTGATATGATCCCATCCGCCTACGGAACTTGCACCGACGATAGGTGCTTTTCTCGGGTCGCTTTTCAGCTGGTTGACCAGATCATCCAGGGTCTTGTACGGTGCATCTTTGCCGACAACCACCACACCGTAATCCATGCCAAGCGCCCCCACCCATCTGACATCGTCTGCCTTGTAATCGCCGTATACCTTTTGAGCCAGCCGGGTGGCAGTTGCTGCGCTGGCCGCGACAATCAGGCTTTCATCCGTGTTCCTTGAGGTGACCACATGGGCAAATGCCTTTCCGCCGCCGGAACCCGACATGTTCACCACCTTCATGGCGCCGTCAATCAGATCCAGCTTCTGCATGAGCTGTGCAGCGGGTACACGGCAGGTAAAATCCCAGCCGCCGCCGGCGCCTGCCGGTGCGAGACATTCACAGCCTGATGGTTTCTTCTGGCCCG
This sequence comes from Desulfobacteraceae bacterium, assembly GCA_004796375.1. Taxonomy (GTDB): domain Bacteria; phylum Desulfobacterota; class Desulfobacteria; order Desulfobacterales; family Desulfobacteraceae; genus MADRE2. The sequence goes on along the minus strand of QZLA01000340.1, from coordinate 10,913 downwards.
ACCAGGTCGGGGTGATCATGACAAAACTGATCATACTGAATACAATGAATACACATACTGATAACTTTTTCATGATGGTGCCAATCTCCCAAAATTAAGGTTTAAAGATACCCGCCCGGGATGCAATCCAGACGAACCGGGTCCCCCCTGGCATTCATGCCAACGGATCGAGAGTGCCAGCCATTTTTCTGCGGGCTGTCCTGCCACAAGGATAGCGAATTGTGTGCCAAATGGATCAGGTGGGATGCAGGTGTGTCTCCAGGACTGCTTTAACAGGCGGCTTGATCTGAAAAAAAATGCGGGGGTTGCCACCCAACCCCATGTGGAAACCAGCCAGAGTCTGATCAATTCAGACATCTGTCTGATTTTTTCAGACAGTCATCCACTATTTTCAGACTCTGACGCTTAACAATCATTCGCACCTATCAATCCGGGATTTAATCCACGACAGTTTTCCACCCGCCTTTAGTATCCCGGCATCCAGTTCGGACAGGGTATGGCCCAGTCGGGAGTCGCTGCCTTTGGTCCGGTTTTTCAGGACAATGTCTGGTGACCGAAGATCGTTGATGATCACATCGAGATGATCCCCCGGGTCAATCCGGTCATAATCTGCGGGATCTGCAAAGGTTAATGGAACGATACCAAAGTTGATCAGGTTCGCCAGGTGGATCCGGGCAAATGATTTAACAATAACCGCCCTGATACCCAGGTATTTAGGGGCAAGCGCTGCATGCTCCCTGCTGGAACCCTGACCGTAATTGTCTCCCCCGAGGATAAACCCGCCGCCCTTTTCCAATGCTCTTGCCGGAAAGTCCGGATCAACCATCTCAAAGACATACTGTGAAATCTGCGGGATATTGCTTCGAAGCGGCAGGATCTTAGCCCCGCCTGGGATGATGTGGTCGGTTGTGATGTTGTCTCCAACCTTTAACACCACCTCGCCGGATAGGCTGTCGGGAAGGGATTGAAACTCAGGCAGCGGGGCAATATTGGGGCCCCGGATAATTTCTGTTTGTGCCGCTTTTTCATGGGGCAGCGGAGGGATGAACATGTTTTTGTTCACCCGGTAACGGCTTGGCAGCTCTACAGCAGGGAACGGCTGCCCCAGGTCCCTGGGATCAATAAGCTTACCGCGTAAGGCCGCAGCGGCGGCTGTTTCCGGGCTGACCAGGTACACGTCGGCATCTGAAGTACCGCTTCGGCCCTTAAAATTGCGGTTATAGGTTCTCACAGACACTGCTTTGGAGGAGGGTGCCGCCCCCATTCCAATGCATGCCCCGCACGCATTCTCAAGTATCCTGGCGCCGGCCTGGATCATCTGGTTTAGGGCCCCGGATTCAATCAGATGATCCACCACCTGGCGGGACCCCGGGTTAACGATGAGGTGGAGGTCCTCTGAAATGGTTTGTCCTTCCAGGATCCGTGCAACCGTTTCCAGGTCTTTTAAAGAGGAGTTTGTGCATGAACCGATACCCACCTGTTGTACGGCAAGCCCGGCAAGCTCTCTTACCGGTCTCACATCTCCCGGGCTGTGGGGACATGCCGCCAGGGGCTCAAGCGCCGACAGGTCAATCTCGATCACCCGGTCATATGCTGCACCCGGATCCGGTAACAGCGGTATATAATCCTTTTCCCGCTCCTGGGCCCTTAAAAACTGTTCCGTTACCGGGTCGCTTGGAAAAATGGAGGTGGTTGCCCCGGTTTCCGTTCCCATATTTGTGATGGTTGCCCGTTCGGGTACAGACAGGCTCTGAACGCCGTCTCCAAAGTACTCCAGGACATACCCGACCCCGCCCTTGACATCGATGCGCCGGAGCACCTCAAGGATCACATCCTTGGCTGATACCCACTCCGGAAGGCTTTCAGACAGGTGTACCCCCATCACTTTGGGGTACTTGATCCGAAACGGCATACCGGCCATGGCTGCGGCCACATCCAGCCCACCCGCCCCCATGGCCATTGCACCCACACCACCGGCCGTGGGGGTATGGCTGTCAGAACCGATCAGGGTTGATCCGGGCACCGCAAAATTCTCCACATGGAGCTGATGGCAGATCCCGTTGCCCGGTCTTGAAAAATAGATCCCGTATTTTTGTGCCATGGACTGCAGAAACCGGTGATCGTCCGCATTCTTATAATCGGATTGAAGGGTGTTGTGATCCACATAGCTCACGCTCAGCCGGGTTTTCACCCTGGGCACACCGATCGCTTCATACTGAAGATAAGCCATGGTGCCGGTGGCATCCTGTGTCAGGGTCTGGTCGATGGAGATGGCCACCTCCCGTCCCTGGCTCTTTTCACCCGTTACATAATGCATATCAATAATTTTTTCGGTTAGGGTCTTTGCTGTCATTGAACGCCTCTTCTTTTCAATTTATGATGATCTCAGTTGTCCGTGTATTGATTTCCTCCTTTTGGTCATCCCCGAAAAAGCAAATAACGTACCATTTGCATGAAATCCAGAAGCGGTTCAGAAAGGATTTACTTTTAAAAAGTTTTATGTGAGGATACCTTTTGAATTAAAAAAAGATTGATGGAGTCACATGAAAAAAACCACCCTGGTTTTCATACTTACATGTATCTTTTTATCCAGAGCATCAGCCCATGCCCCAAGGGTGGCGGTATTTGATTTTGATGACCGGCTTGCCCAGGAAGCAACCACAGCCAAGTACATTGAAACGCAGCTTAGTAAGAAAATGCCGGGGGTGGTCGTTGATCAGTATTCCGGAAAAAAAAGCGTCCCATTATCTATTGACTTGCTCCAGACCATTGACAACAACAACTATGATCTCTTAATCATTATCACATCCGATGCCCTGATCATTGCCAACCACATTATCAAGAACACCCCGACCCTGTTCACCAATGTGAACAATCCCATGTACCTGGGGTTGAAAACCCTTGGGCCGCCCGGCGGGATGATATCGGGAGCCTCCTACTATATCCCGGTCGAGAAGCAATTGGCCCTCTACATGAAGATTATTCCCGGGTTGAACCGGATCGGCTTTATCTTTGACCGCAATAACAAATCAAAAAAGGTGGAGCTTCCCGAAGTCAGAAATGTCTGTGAAAGGATCGGGGTTGATTACATGATTGAAATGATATCCAGTGACCGGGATCTGTATGGGGCAGCAACAAAGCTGATCAACGGAAATGTCCAGGCCCTGGTCATCGGCTCAAGTGATCTGTTGTATGATAATATCACCCTTTTTTTGGATGCCTGCAACCAGCAGTCGGTTCCTGTATTTTCATTCAACAGGAAGGGGGTGATGCAGGGTGCCCTTGCCGCGCTATCCAGTGATTACAACCGCATGGCGGATGAGTTGATCATCCCGATGGCAGTGTTGGTCCTTGAGCACCATAAGAGCCCGGGAGATATGCCTGTGGGCTTTTTGAAAGAAAACCGGATTTACATCAATATTAACCAGGCCCGGATGCTTGGCCTGGATATCCCCCAGGACATCATTCAAAGCGCGGTCATCATTCCATAAACCGCTTCATCGCCCGGGCGCTGCTGTCGGTGAAGATGAATACGCGATGTTATCTTTCCCGTGTGATGTCGGGGCAGCGGGTTAATGATCTAAAAACGCTTTATACTGGTTGTCCTCGATGAGGATATGGAGGATAATCCACTGATTCAGAAAGTTGCTGATGCTTTTCAAGTCAATGGACTCGCTGCCGGATATCTCTTTGTGCAGGTCAAAAATATCATATATCAGTTTTTCATGAATATGCCGGTGCCTGTCCTGCTGCTCCTCCGGATACCCAAACTCCTTACTGATCACCTCCTCATCGGCAAAATGCTCCTGTGCAAACTTGATCAACCCGTTCAAGGTATCTATGGCCACCCGGCTGGGTTGCCCTCGGGTGAGCTGGTCATGGAACTCATTGACAATTCTAAACAGCTCCCGGTGTTGTTGATCAATGACCGGATGCCCGATCTTAAATAGGCCGCACCACGTGACAAATTCCATGTTTCCCTCTTAAAAGAATCGTTTGATAAGAATCTATATGAAAAGGCATCAGATTTCAAACCATTAAATCAGATCAGGCCGGATCAAAATCACTGAAAATTTCACTTGACAACTCATCAGATGAGTGAAATAAGATGATGAGTAGCCTCTGTTAGGATGGTGTTAACCCAAAAGCGAGGACATGATGGCCATTGCTTTAAATAAAATTTCTGCCACAGAAGCCGTGGTGGAAAGCCTCAAAGAAAGAATCAGAAACTGCGAATTCGGCCCCGGTGAAAAACTTCCCAGCGAACAATCCCTGCTCAAGGAATATGATGTCAGCCGCCTGACACTCAGAGAGGCACTGGCCAAACTTGCGGCCTGGGGGGTGATCAATGTCCGGCACGGCAAGGGCGCATTTGTGAGCGAGCGCATCAGCATCGTTGCCCTTGACAATGTCCTGATACCCATGTTTCCGGGTCAGAACACCGAACGGATGAATGAACTGGTGGAAGCCAGGAACATGATCGAGTCGGAAATTGCCGCCAAGGTCGCCGAGTGCCGTACAGATGAAGACATCGTCGCGCTGGAGGCACTCCTGGTCTACGACAACAAGAAAATTATCAATGCCAAACATTTTGCAGACCGGGATTACGCATTCCATCTTGCACTGGCCCGGATGGCGGGCAATGAGTTCATCCTCTCCATGTACCAGGCACTCCACAGCCAGATCCGCACCTTTCTGATCCAATATGCCAAAAGTATTGAGAACTGGGAGGAAGCCCTTGAGAGGCACTCACCGATCCTTGATGCGATTGTCAGCCAGGATATCAGCAGTGCCAGACATCTTGCCCGGCAGCATGCGGGCATCTGCGCATCGTTTATCCATTCGGACAAAGGAGATTCGATTTAAGCCAGGCATTACAGCAAGTATGCGTTTTTATATAATCACGAACCAAGTTTAATGAACCAGATTAAGGGGAGGGTATGATGATGAAACGGATCACTTTATTTGCAGCAGTAATGACAGTATTGATGTTCATGGTTTCCGGGGGGGCCATGGCAGCGCCCAAGGGCACGCTCAGGGTGGCACTGACCAGCTCACCCAACTCACTGGACCTGTGCTATGGTGCGGATCGAAACGCCTCCAATGCCGGGTGGCGCCTGTACAACTCACTGGTAGTTGTCAATGATGACGGCATGATCGAACCGGCCTTAGCTGAAAGCTGGACCGTCTCTGAGGATGGTAAAGAATATACCATGAAACTCCGCAAAGGAGTAAAATTCCACAATGGCGAAGATTTTACTGCCGACTCGGTCATCTTCTCCTGGAACCGGGGCAAGGGAAAGGATGTGACCTGGCGGAAAAAATGGGATATTGTCAAGGGAATCGACAAAATTGATGATTTCACCATCAAACTTAAACTGGATGCCCCCTCCCCGCTGCTCCTCAGACAGGTCAGCTACTTCTGGAACATTGTTCCCGAAGGATATCTTAAAGAAGTGGGCGAAGAGGGATTTATCAAGCACCCCGTCGGCACCGGGCCCTTCCGGTTCGTGGAATGGAAAAAAGGTGACCGTCTGGTGTATGAAGCGAACCCGGACTACTGGGAAGCAGGAAAACCCAAAGTTAAGAAACTGATATTCCGCCCCATTGGTGAGTCAGCGACCCGTATGGCAGCCATTAAAACCGGTGAAATGGACATTGTCTCCCGGCTGAGTTCAGAAGAGGCAGAGATGCTCAAAGGCGCATCCGGTGTTAAAGTGGTTGCCTATCCCGTGGACCGTGTATTTTACATCACCTTTAACAACCTGACCTCGGGCAAGGGGCTTCCCACTGAAAACGCCCTGGTCAGACAGGCCATGAACTATGCCGTGGACATTGACGCCATTATTGACGCCCTGTTCAACGGCCATGGCGAGCCCCTGTCCGGCTTTTTCGTATCCACCAACCTGGGCTTCAACAAAAATGTCAAGCCCTTTGGATATGATCCTGAAAAGGCCAAGGCCCTCCTGAAGGAAGCCGGTTATCCCAACGGGTTTAAAATCGAGATGGCAGCCCCCACGGGCGCATACTCCCAGTTTGAACAGGTATGCGAAGCGATTCAAGGGTATCTCGCCGAAGTGGGCATCGAGATGAAACTCACCCTGATGGAATCCGGAAAATACTGGGATCTTGAAGCCAAAAAGGAACTTCCGCCCATGTTCGGCGACTCCTGGTCCTGCCGTGAAGGTGAACCCCTTGAACGGCTTGAAGGGACCCTGGGCGGATGGAAGCAGAGTTATTCTTCCTGGAGTGACCCCAAGATCGATGAGATCCTGGCCAAGGTCGCCACCATGCCGGATGAAAAAGAGCGGGCAAAACTGTACATGGAACTCCAGCAGTATATGCATGACAACCCGCCGTTTATCTACCTGTATCAGCCCATGACCTTTGAAGCGGTCAGCGCCAAGGTGAAAAACTACAGACCCAGAGCAGCAGAAGACTACTACCTGAAAAATGTGTCTGTAGGAGATTAACCCTCCCAATGTGCCGGGTCGCCAGCGGGCCCGGCACGCACTCTATGCGCGGGCGAACGTAAAGGGAACGCATTGTGAAGCAGATATCAGAACAGGTGGATGTCCTCATTGCAGGCGGCGGGACAGCCGGTCATGTGGCGGCCATCCAGGCGGCCAGACTGGGTGTTAAAACTGCTGTCATAGAGGCCGATTCCATGCTTGGCGGTACCATGACCACCGGGGGCGTGTACATGCCCAATCATTTTTTCTCCACCCGGCAACCCGTGGTTCTGGGTATTGGCTGGGAGCTTTACACCAAATCCAAAGAGATTGAAGGCCTGCCCATTCCGGATTACACCCAAAGACGCCCCATTGAAACTCCGGGATATTACTCCTATATCAATGTGCCGATTTATTCGGCCCTAGCAGAGGAAGAAGCGGTCAAGGCCGGGGTGATCCTCCATTACCATGAGTTTATTTCACATGTCCGGCAGGATGGGGATTTCTGGGAGGTGACCTCCATGGGCCGGGGGATTCAGCGGACCACGCGGACCCGTGAAATCATTGACTGTACCGGCGATTGTGATGTGATTCGTTTACTCAACCTGCCGGTGATCCGGGATGATGTCCGCCAGCCCGGTGCGTTTCAATACAAGATTGAAAATATCGAACATGAACAGATCTGGGAAAAAGAGGTCCAGGCCCTATACGAGGAGGCCATGAGTGACGGTACCCTTGAAAAGGGCGATTTTGCATATCCCAACATGCTGCCATTTAAAAATTTCCTGGACCATGGCGGCCATAACGGCACCCATATCTATGCATCCGACACATCGGATGCCGAAGGCCAGACCCAGGCCAATATCGAAGGCCGCCAGCGCATGCTGCGCATGTATAAATTTCTGACCCGCTCCATCCCCGGTTGCGAGCGGGCCGTGCTCAAGACCATGTATTACCGGGCCCTTGGGCGGGACACCTACCGGGCAGTGGGTGACACCATTGTGAGCAGACAGGACTTTCTCGATGCCATTGATTTTGAAGATAAAATCTGTAATGCATTTAATTATATTGATATGCACAGTGAGAAAAACGGATGTGATGTGTCGTTCCTGGACACACCGGATCTTTTGCCCAAAGTACCGTTCAGGGCATTGATCCCCAAAGGAAGCAACCGGCTCCTGGTTGCCGGGCGGACCCTTTCCGCCGAAAAGGTGGCTTTTGCAGGCATCCGGGCCCAGTGCACCTGTATGGCCATGGGACAGGCCGCCGGCGCAGCCGCTGCACTGGCGGTTCAAAGGCACACCTTCTCGCGGGAGATCCCTGCCAACGACATTGTTGCCGTGACCTTGGAGCACGGTGCAGCTCCGGTTTAAAGGAATCAACTCATGAATTATATTGAAGAACCCTCAAGAAAAACCCCGGTGATAGCCAAAACCGATGTACTGGTCGTCGGCAGCGGCCCTTCAGGCCTGGCTGCGGCCATCGCATCTGCCCGGGAAGGGGTGGATACCATGCTGGTGGAACGCTATGGCTGTTTTGGGGGGAATATCACCCAGGCCATGGTGGAATCCATTGGGTGGTACCGGCATCAAGACACCATTGAATCCGACGGCATCGGTCTTGAGTTTGAAAAAAATGCCCTTGAGTTTTCAGGCCGGCGAAAGGAGCCCCAATCCGTCAGCCAGGTCCTGGAGGCCGACACCTTCAAGTGTGTGGCAGACAACATGGTCCAAAAAGAGGGCATCCGGATTTTCCTGCACTGCCTCGGCGTGGAAGCGCTGGTCCAGGGAAACACCGTTATCGGGGTGGTCACCGAAAGCAAGGAGGGACGTGCGGCCATCCTGGCCCAGCGGGTGATCGACTGTACCGGTGATGCGGATATCGCCTTTCGGGCCGGTGCGGCATGCACCAAAGCCCCCAAAAATGAACTGGAAGGCGTATCGGTCAGTTTCGGCTGCAGCGGGGTCAACAGGGATCGGTTCCTGGCCTATGTGAAAAAAAATCCGGGAAACCTGGGGCAGTGGGCCACTGAAACCAGCGGCAAAGAGGAAGACCTGTTCAGCCCCTATCTCAGTGAACCCTTTGCAAAGGCCCGTGACAACGGCGAGATCCCAGAAGGGGTATTGACCGGGGGGTACTGGAGCAGCCTGACCGACACCGGTGAGGCCACCTACCTGAACATGGTGTATATGCTGGGGCTGGATCCCACGGATTTATCGGATTTGACCCAGGCTGAAATCGAGGGGCGCAGGCAGGCCATCATGGCCATCAATGCCTTGCGGAAATATACCCCTGGTTTTGAAAATGCCAGGCTGCGGACCTTTGGCTCCTCCCTGGGCACACGGGAATCCAGAAAGATCATCGGCATGCATCGCATGACCGGTGACGAGGTGAAAAACCAGGCCCGATTTGAGGATTCCATCGGTATTTTTCCGGAGTTTTTAGATGCCTACGGCGTGGTGGTGATTCCCACTACCGGCCGGTATTTCCAGGTCCCCTACGGCATCCTGGTGCCCAAGACCATGGACAACCTCCTGGTGGCCGGACGCTGCGTCTGCGGGGATAAAATCTCCCACGCGGCCCTCCGGCAGATGATGTGCTGCACCGTCACCGGCCAGGGGGCAGGAACCGCTGCAGCGGTATCAGTCAAGGACGGGGTGTCTACCCACAAGGTGGATATTGCCCATGTGCAGAATGCCCTGATCCGTCAGGGTGTAAGAATCAAATGATTAAAAAACCCATTTAGAAATATAAATGTAAAAGGAATACAATATGGAAAACCTGCTCAACAACATTGAAGAGATTACCCTGATGGGCCCCGGGCCCTCATGTGTTGACCCGTCCGTACTGGATGCGTTGTCAAAAAGCACCCTGGGGCACCTGGATCCCTCATTCATCAAGATCATGGATGCCATCAAGGAGCAGCTTAAAACCCTGCTCCATACCGAGAATCAACTGACCATCCCCATGTCCGGAACCGGTTCTTCCGGTATGGAAACCGCCTTTGTCAACCTGGTTGAACAAGGAGATCCGGTACTGATCCTGATCAATGGTGTATTTGGGATGCGTATGCAGGATGTGGCCTCCCGCCTGGGCGCAGATGTCGACACCCTGGAGTTTGAATGGGGAACACCGGTAGTGGTGGATGAGGTCAAGGCCGCCCTTTCAAAAAAGGACTATAAAATCGTGGCCGTGGTTCATGCGGAAACCTCCACCGGCGTTAAAAACCCGGTCCCTGAAATTGGAGCCCTCCTCAAGGGCAGCAATGCCATTTACCTGGTGGATGCGGTGACCAGTTTCGGCGGCATCGAGATCCGTCTGGATGAGTGGGGCATTGATGTGCTCTACAGCGGTACCCAGAAATGCCTGTCCTGCCCGCCGGGCCTCTCGCCGGTCTCTTTTTCCGAAAAAGCGGTAGACGCCATCAAGAACAGACAGTCCAAGGTCCCGAACTGGTACCTGGATCTTGCCATGATCATCAATTACTGGGAAGGCGCGACCCGGGCCTATCATCACACCGCCCCCATCAATATGCTGTACGGGCTGTACCAGGCATTGTACCTGATCCTTGAAGAGGGTGAAGGAGCCGTGTATAAACGTCATATGGATAATCACCTGCTCCTGGCCAATGGCCTTGCAGACCTGGGTATTAACATGCTGGTGGACGAATCCTGCCGCCTGCCCATGCTCAATTCGGTCCACATCCCCGAGGGTGCGGATGATGCCGGAGTCAGGAGCGCCCTGTTGAAAGATCACCAGATTGAGATCGGTGCAGGCCTGGGTCCTTTGGCCGGCAAAATCTGGCGGATCGGGCTCATGGGGCATACGGCACGCCCGGAGAATGTTGAAAAATTACTGGGTGCTCTGAAAGGTATCCTGTAATTTGAATTGAACCGTTTCAAAAGGGAGAACAGATCGCGATGCAACGGTATATCCTGTCCCGGCTGATCCAATCCGCAGCTATCCTGTTTGGTGTCCTGTTTATTGTATTTTTCATGCTGCAGATGACCGGCGACCCTGTCTCCCTTTTGATTTCCCGCCATGCCTCACCTGAAGAGGTCGAAGCCCTCAGGGAGGAACTGGGATTCAACCGGCCCTTACCGGTCCAGTTCATCGATTTTGTATCCGGTGCCGTGGTGGGGGACTTTGGTAAATCCCTGCGCCACCAGCGCCCGGCCATGGACCTGATCCTGGACCGGCTGCCGGCAACAATGGAACTGGCAGCCACCGCCCTGCTCATCTCCCTGATCCTGGGAATCCCTTTAGGCCTAATCTCCGGCTCAAACCCGGGCAGCTTCTGGGATGTCCTCTCCCGTGGAACCGGGCTTTTAGGTCAGACCATTCCCAATTTCTGGCTCGCACTGATCCTGATTCTTGTTTTTTCGGTTCAACTCGGATGGTTCCCCACCTTTGGCCGGGATACCTGGGTATTTTTAGGCGTAACCCTGCCCACCCGGTCGG
>QZLA01000020.1 GCA_004796375.1 Desulfobacteraceae bacterium | reverse complement strand
ATTTAGAGCGGCGTGTTCTGTCTCACAGGCATGCAGGACAGATTGAGCCTCCGGAAACATGGAAAGAAGCGCCTTGCCCATATGTGGATACTGACTGCCCTGGCCCGGGAACAGGAATCCCAGTTTACCCTGGCATGGGCCATGATGATAATACACGGCCCCATCATTGCGTAACGGGTCCTGGGCAATGGTTTTCAACGCCTCTTGACAAATTTCGGTCAAATCATTTTCCGGTCTGATTATAAACAACAGCCGCTGATCATCGCTATTTGAAAACGCGTCCCGCAGCAGACCGGTTTTCCAGGATATCCAATTGGATCTTTCACGTGAATCCAGTCCCTCCAGCTCATGAAGCTCGGATTTGAATGCGTTGATCTGCCGGATCAGCGTATCCGGGTCCGGTGCTGAAAACGCTGCAATTTGAACCGTGCCGTCCCAGGAAACATGGTCTTTATCAGATCGGTATTCCTCGAGCACGGTGTGAAAGTTGCTGCCGCCAAAACCGAATGCACTGACGCCTGAGCGGCGCGGTGCAGAAGAACCGGGGAGCCAGGGCTTGGACCGGTCATTCAAATAAAAGGGGGACGCGTTGATCTCAAGCTCCGGATCCGGTTCCTGCGCCTTTAATGTCGGCGGGATGACCTTATGGTAAAGCGCCAGAGCCGCCTTGATCACACCGGCAATGCCGGCAGCCGCCTTGGTATGCCCGATCATGGATTTGACGGAACCGATGGCGCAGTAATTGGTTTTATCAGGATGATGAAAGGTAGATGTTAACGAACTGAACTCCACCTTGTCACCCACCCGGGTTCCCGTACCGTGCGCTTCGACCAGTTCAAGGGTGGCGGGGTCAAACCCGGCCTGGTCATAGGCAGATCTCAGTGCCCGGGCCTGCCCTTCAGAAGAAGGCGTGTAAATCCCCGAGGTTTTACCGTCGCTTGAGGTTCCTACTGCCTTGATCACGGCATAAATCCGGTTGTCATCCTGTATTGCATCCGCCAGCCGCTTTAAAACGAGCATGCCAATGCCTTCACCCAGCACGGTCCCATCGGCATCCTTGGAAAAGGGCCGGGCATCACTGTCGTGTGACAGCACGCCGGTTTTAGAAAAGCACATGTGCATAAAGATATCATTCAGGGTATCCACACCACCGGTAATGGACATGTCACATTTCCCGGCGGCAAGCTCCATGACCGAGGTATGAAGTGCAGACAGGGAACTGGCGCAGGCCGCATCAGACACGGAATTGGTCCCGGTCAGATTCAGCTTGTTCGCGATCCGCCCGGCCACCACATTTCCCAGCAGGCCGGGAAATGAATTTTCCTGCCATGGCACATAGGAAGACTCGATGCGCCGGATCACCTCATCTTTTTTTTCACCGGAAATACCGGAGTCATCCAGTGCTTTTTTCCAAAAAGGATGACCCAGCCGTGCGCCCAGTGGTATCACGAGTTCCTGGGTTCCGGTGACCCCGAGGATCACATTCACGGTTTTTTCCGATAAATAGGCATGGTCGATGGGATACCCTGCATCTTCGAGGGCCATCTGTGCAACCAGCAGTCCCAGCAGCTGGGACGTGTCAGTGGCCGTCAGGTTGTTGGGGGGGATGCCGTAGGCCAGCGGGTCAAATGACACGGCAGGCAGAAATCCGCCCCGCCGGCAATAGGTGTGATCCGGTTTGGCAGGATCGGGGTTGAAGTAATCGGCTATGGCCCAGTGACTGTCTTCCGGTATATCGGTAATCGTGTCCTCTCCGTTAAAGAGAACCCGCCAGTATTCTTTAAGTCCGTTGGCTTTGGGGAAGATACACCCCATACCCACAATGGCTATGTCTGTTGTCATATTTCAGAATCCGCTGTTTTTGGTTTTCTGCCTCGGCATCATACAGCAACAACGACCCCAAAGCAGCTACCAGGGCGGGTTTTGACAAAAGTTTTACATAGATTGTCAATGGATATAGGTATTTATCTCACCCAGGCGAAGCGGGACAATACCGGCCTGATGGTCCGGAACAGATACCCCCTGATTTCTTAGAAAAGCCTGCCTGATGGATACACAGGCCCCCAGGAGCAAATTCAGGCCGACCTCAACCACATGCCGGTTCTCCTGGTTTTCAAGGAAGGTGCCCTTGACCCACTGGTTGAATGCCCCGATGGCAGGGCCGCACCAGATCTGGTAATCCATCTGTCGGCCAGGATCTCCGTCAATGGCCCACCTGGAGGACAGCCCCAGGTAGGACCTGAAGACCAGCGCCATTTTATGCGAAGGGTCTGAAAGGGCCCTTTCAATCTCTTTGTGCTGGTTCCGGCTTTCAAAAAACCGTCGCGTATCTTCCCATTTCTGCTCAAATCCGGACTGCAGAAACTTGTCTTCGATCTGCTGCTTCAAATCTGCAGGTACATCTTCAAAACGTCGATAATTCCTGTATATCTGGTAGAGTTTTTCCGCCCGGACCGGAAACATAGTCCCCCGTTTCAGGACCTGGACCTTTGCACCGATTTCAAACATGTCCGCAGACGGTGCCATGGTCACGTCCGCCTGCTGGGCCTGGGCGAGCAGATCCTTCACCCCCCTGGATATACCGGCCTCGACACAGGACTGGTTAATGGAACCGGTCAGGACATAGGCCGCCCCCATCTGAAAGGCAGCTGCCGTCGATTCAGGGGTGGCGATGCCGCCGCCAAGGCCGACGCAAAGCGGTTCACCATAGTTATAACGGGTCTCGAATTCATCTTTCAATGCCCGCATGGTGGGTAAAAGCGTCAGGGCCGGACGGTTGTCTGTATGGCCGCCGGAATCCGCTTCTGCGGTCAGGTCCCAGGCCATGGGAATATGCCTGGACAACCGGGCCTCCTGCTCTGAAATCAAGCCCTGATCAAACAGTGCGTTCACGATCTTCTCCGGAGGCGGAGAAAAAAACTGGCGGGCCACCTCTATTCGCGACACCTTGGCAATCACATGATTGGGCACGATGATCCGGCCATCAGCGTTCTGGTAGATCCCTTTGACGCGATAAAACACCAGTGCATGTGTCATTCTCATGAACGCAGCCGCACTGACCCGATTGACACCATGTTCAAGGTACAGCTTCACCGTGGCCATCTCATGCTCAGGATCGTCCAGGGAGTGAATCAGGTTAAACCCGAAAGGTTGGGACCCAAGACTATTTTTGATTTCCAGGATATTTTTCTCAATCACATCCAGTGCCAGACCGCCGGCACCAAAAAAACCGATCATACCGCCACGCCCCATTTCAATCACCATTTGGGAGGAGGTAATTCCATTGGCCATCGCCCCGGCCACATAGGGATAACGCAGCCCGTGCCGTCTTAAAAACGTGCTGTCCCCAAGCTGCTCCGGGGGGATGGCGGGAACATATGCGTTAACAACGGCAGATGATGAAATGCCTTCAATCCCTGTGTTGAGAAAGTCAGGTGCCAGTTTGAACTGGCATGTGTGTGCTCCTTGATCTGTAAACGCGGCCAGGGGATATTTAACCTTGTACAGGATTTCTTTAACATCTGATGGTTGATTCATAGTGCACGGTTTCCATTTGGCATTTAAATGAGGCAGTCATATCACAAATCCCCGGAGGCGATCAATCATTTGATTTGCCAGAATCAAAGGACGATCACTCTGAGCCACGGGGTTCAGTATTCAGGATAATGTCAAAAACGATCTCGTGCTCCTCTCTCCTGACCTGAATCTCGCCCTGGTACTGGCGGATGATTTTCCTGGCAATATAAAGCCCCAGACCGGATCCTGCAACCGGGACGCGGGTGCCCCGGTAAAACGGATCAAACAATTTTTCAAGATCAAGGGATTGGGTGGGTTCCAATGGATTTGAAATGGAAATCACCTGCCGCCCCTCAGGTTCATCCCGGATGTTCATGCGGACCAAGGCAGATTGGGGCGAATGTTTGACCGCATTATCCAGCACATTGGAGAACACCATGAACATCCGTTCTCCATGGGCCAGAACAGGCAGCACCGTCGGAAGGTCCAGTTCGATGCTGAGCTGTTTTGCATCCATGGCCGGACGGAATTTTGCCGCAAGTTCACGGCATATCCCGGCAATATCCACCTGTGCCATGGGTTGATCCGGATCCTTGAGATCGATTTTTGACATCTTGAGAATATCATCGATCAGCCGATCGAGGATCTGGATATCATCATCAATGGCTTTCAGGTATTCGGGTACCGACGCCGGGCGCCCGTTCTGAATCCGCTCATTGATAATCTCTTTGGATATCCGGATCCGGGCCAGGGGGCTTCTGAGCTCATGGGAGATATTGGCTGTCATCTCCTTTTCATTCATGACCATCTGCTCAATTTTATCTGCCATCAGGTTGAATGATCTGCCAAGGTTTGCGATCTCATCATTCCCCTTTACCCGGGACCTGAAAGTCAGATCTCCCTGGGCCAGTCTCAGTGCGGAGTCATTGAGCTGATTGACGCGCCGGGTGATCAGCCGGGACAGGGGAATAATCATCAGGGCGATGGCGGTGCCGATGATCAAAAGCCCAATCAGGAAGGCTCCTTCAGGCTTGTCATGTTTCTGCTCCTTGTAGTGGATATTGATAAACCCCTTTTTCTCGTTTCCAAGATCAACCGGGATAACGGCATAAAAATCAAAGTGTCTCCGGGTTTTAAAGTAGATATCAATCTCAGGGCTGATCTGCTTATGCTTTTTATAGCGCCCGGGATCGGGTAACGCATCGGTTTCTGAAGTCCTGATCAGTACTCGGTGGTTATCATCGGTTACCCAGATGGACAGGTTGAACAGGTCGGCAAAATACCCGAAAAACTGTTTAACATCATCCCTTTCGGAGATATGAACGTCTGGGGACTGACCGATCTTTTCACTGACAATATGCTTGAACACCGCCAGTTTAGCCGTGGTCCTCTCATGGAACATATTCTTGAATGTCCTGCCTGCCGTCCCGACAAACAACCCCAGGATCAGTATCTCCGTGATAAACAGTATACCGATAAAAAACAGAAGGACCTTGATATATACCCGTTTGATCTTCATGGCATATCCACAAACATATACCCGGTACCCCAAACGGTTTTTATCTTCCTGGGATCCTGGGGATCATCCTCGATTTTTGCCCTCAATTTACTGATATGGATATCAATGGACCGGTCAAATGCCATGAACTCACGGCCATGGGTCATGGTCATGATCTGGTCACGGCTCAATACCGTGTTGGGATGTTTCATTAATACCTCAAGCATTTTAAACTCTGTTGTTGACAACGCAATGGTCTCCCCTTTGACCCGAACAGTATGGGCTGCCCGGTTCAGGGTCAGAGATCCGGCATGGATCAGCATGGCATCAGGCCCGCCTCCTGAACCGGAAACCTGCCGCTCCCCGCCGATTGTGCGCTGCCGCCTGAAAATCGCCTTGATCCTGGCCAGCAACTCCCTGGGGTTAAATGGTTTGGGAAGATAATCATCCGCACCCAGTTCAAGCCCGACAATACGGTCGGTATCCTCCCCCTTGGCTGTCAGCATGACAACAGGGAGATCATGGGCTGTCCGGATATCCCTGAGAACTTCAAGCCCGTCCTTTTCAGGCAGCATGATGTCAAGGATCACCAGGTCCGGGTGATGGGCGTCAATCTGCCGGCAGGCGGTCACACCGGTATGTATGCTTTCAACGATAAACTGATTCTCCTCCAGATACTCCTTAAGCAGGTTCACCAACTTGATGTCATCATCAATAATTAATATCTTTTTTGCCACCTTGTCTTCCCTTTTTTCACTAATTTACAACTGCTTTACAAAATTTTACATCCACCCCGATCTCTATTTACATTTTCATCATATGCTGTAACCAGTGATCGCGTCATCAACGTGATCTGGGACATTTAATCAGTTTTTTCATTTCATTTCAACAAAGGAGATTGGACATGACAACACGAAAAAAAATACTGGTCATTACAGGTATCAGCGTCCTGGTACTCGGGGTACTGGGCATCGGTTTCATTGCCGTTGGGGGCGCCAGCGGCATTGGTCCTTCATTCAAAGGGCACTGTTTTGGATCAAAATTCAGACATGGCGGTTTTCATCAGGACATCGGTGAATTTATTCTCTGGCGTATGGATAAGTCTTCCGGGGAATTGAACCTGGCGCAGGACCAGCAGGCGGCCTATCAGTCATTCCGTGATTACCTGGAGTCGATCATGATAGATGTGCTGCCCCAAAAAGCTGAGATGAAACGCGCGATTCACATGGAAATGGAAACCGAATCACCTGATCTGCTCATGGTCACCGGCCGGGTCAAAACCCATGTGGATGACATGTACGGCCATTTTTCAGCGGCTCTTGAGAAATTTGAGCAATTCTACGCCACCCTGGACGCCGGGCAGCAAAAACAGATCACGGACAGGATCAAGGAAAGGATGAAAGCCCATGGATGCGGAATTCAGCCTGATGCAGGCTAGCGGGCTCGCGCCTAAGACCGGGGATGGTATTGCTTGTGAAGATTCATCAGGTATTCTCTTGAGATATGGGTATAAATCTGCGTGGTTGAGATGTCTGAGTGACCGAGCATGGTCTGAACCGATCTTAGATCTGCCCCGCCCTCCAGAAGATGAGTGGCAAAAGAGTGTCTGAACATATGGGGGCTGACCGCAACCTCAAGACCGGCAGCCGTGCCATATTGTTTCAGCAGTTTCCAGAACCCCTGTCTTGACATCGGTTTTCCAGCTCTTGCCACAAAAAGGTAGGGGCTGGAAATCCCTTTCAGCATGAGCGGTCTGCCATGGTTGATCCACAGCCCGGTTTTTTCGCAGGCCGGCCCCCCCACAGGCACCATGCGCTCTTTGGAACCTTTGCCGAACACACGGATAATCCCGGCATTCAGATCGATATCCTCCCGTTTCATGAGGATCAACTCTGACACCCGTAAGCCGGCACCATACAGTATTTCCAGCATGGCGGCATTTCTCAACCCTCTGGGGGTGGTCGTATCCGGCATGCCCAGCAATTTCTCAACTTGGGCAAGGTTCATGATCTTCGGAAGTGCCAGACCGGTTTTGGGGATGTCAATATCCTTGACCGGGTTATGTGTTAACCCGCCTTCATTGATCAGGTATTTAAACAATCCCCGAACGGCAATCAGGTGACGGGCCCGAGTTTTAGGCCCCAGGTCATCTTTTTTCATCTGAACCATCCAACTCAGGATAACCGGCGTATCCACGGCATTGAAATCACGGATCGTATGGGTTTCAAGAAAAGAGAGAAACCGGCTGATATCCCGGGCGTAGGATTCAATACTGTTGGCGGAGAGCCCTTTTTCAATGACCAGAAAATCCAGATAGGTTTCAACCCAGTGATCCATTCCATCTACCCTGCCGCTGCTTAGAGTCATATCCGTCTATTCCAGGAATATTTCCGAGAGGCATCTGAAACCAATGGTGTTGGATGTATACCCGGATTTAAAAAGCCCTCTCGAACTGATGCCCGCATCATTTGACGCATTCCAGGCCCCACCTTTGGCAATGCAGTATTCTCGGCCCTGGGGCGTGCTGATCTTGGGGGTTTCCGTATCTGATGTCCATTCCATTACATTTCCGACCATATCCACAATCTTGAACTCATTGGCAAACCGGTCATAATGGTCTACAGCCGTTGTTATCCCGAACCCGGAGCTTTCGATATTGCAGGCGGTACTATCAAAATCATTTCCCCAGGGATACCTCAGATGCAGGTCAGTGCGTGCGGCAGATTCCCATTCCGCTTCTGTGGGCAGTCGCCGCCCGACCCAAGATGTAAAGGCCAGGGCATCCTCAACACTGACCTGAACCACCGGGTGATTCCGCCGGTCATATAAAGAGGAACCCGGCCCTTCGGGCTGGTACCAGAATGCACCGGAAATGGGTTTTGATCCTTTGGTTTTGTTCCAGCTTGATCCCTGATCCCCTCTTATAAACCTGGAGGTAAATACCATTCCAAGCCCTGATTTTTCTGCCTGTGTGACATAACCGGTCTCATTGACAAACAACTCGAACAATGCATTGGTCACCGGATACCGTGCAATATACACCCGGGGCATATCAAATTGCTGCAAATCAAGGCTGTTTTTCAACCCCTTGGCAGTGCCAATGGTATACCGGCCCTCCGGAACCGTCACATATGCATTATACTTTTTCTCTTTTTCTCCCAGGGCATTATCAAAATGATCGGCAAGCTCCTTGAGCCGCCGGTACTCCTCCAGGGCATCCAGCTCCTGCTGGTCAAGCCCGTCAACGACCTCAAGGGGTTCCTCTGCATCAACCTCTTCCAGCTCTTCATCTTCGTCCAGCTCGATCTCTTCTGCATCATCGATCTCTTCAACATCTTCATCTGTTTCATCAACTTCTTCGAGTTCCTCATCATCTTCCAGGTCGACCTCTTCGATCTCGGCGTCCTCGTCGACCTCTTCCACCTCTTCAAGGTCGTCCTCTTCCTCTATCTCCTCGATCTCTTCATCTTCGTCCAGCTCGATCTCTTCTGCATCATCGATCTCTTCAACATCTTCATCGATCTCGTCAACTTCTTCGAGTTCCTCATCATCTTCAAGATCAATCTCTCCGATCTCGGCGTCCTCGCCCACCGCCTCGACCATTTCCTCCGTTTCCGGCGCCAAGCCGTCCTCATCCCCAACAAATTCAGAGGCATCCTTGAGCACACGCGGCCCCTCCCCGCCGCCCTGGTCCTCATCCGCATCCAGTGCATCCCGTGTCAGGTTGTTCAGGATCTTTTTGATGTGATCCACAATATCCTGGGCTTCCTGCTCCTCCTGGTCCATGTCCAGGTTCTCAAGAAAATCGGATACCGCTTTCAAGAGGCCGGTGGCCTGCTCCAGATCAATATCCCCTGCAGTGACAGCATTGGTAAAGGAATTCAACAGGCTGTTTTTGGCCTCCAGGGACATATCGAAAATATTCTCATCAGTGATGATGATATCATCCGGGTTCATACCTTTATCGGATAATTTCTCCAGATCAGTATTGATGGAAGATTTTATTGCAGCAAAATTCCTGCGTTTCGATCTGATTTTCCCGGGGCTGTCTCCAACGTCCCAGACCGCCTTGATAATGGCATCCGAATCTATGGTTTTCAGGGTTTTGATCCGGTCTTCTGACGAGTAATATGCTTTAATGGCGTGAACGACTTTGTATTTTGGCGAATTTTCTCTGTAGTTGAGATTTTCAACTGCCGTCTGCACACCCTCAAGAGAGATGGATAAGTTTGCCAAATGCCTTGTTCCCTATTCTCGGTTTTCAGTAATTAAATAGTATGATATATTCACCCAAGTTTCAACTCACGCGTAAATATTAACAATATCTTTAAATTTTTCAGCTATTATGGTAAAAACGAATCATCATGTGTAAGATAATTACGATTACGGGACAAAAAGGCGGTTCAGGAAAAAGCACTGTAGCGGTTAATTTGAGCGCGTGTCTGGCTCTTTTTGAAAAAAAGACATTACTCATCGATTGTGATCCCCAGGCGAGTTCCACCTCATGGTCTGGTATCAAAGATTCTGCTTCGAAGTACTCACTGCCCGATGTATTGGCTGCAAAGTGTTCCATTGAACAGGCGGTTCAGCCGACCCAACTGAACTATCTGGAGGTTATCCCCAGCGAATTCAGCCTGATGATTTGGGCTGCGAAATTATCTGCGATGCCGGAGAATCAAAAGATTTTAAAACTGCTTTTAGATGAAATCCGGGAGGCGTATGAATTCATTATCATTGATTCACCCTCTTCGTATCATTTCTTGAGCCTGGCGGCATTGACTGCCTCACAAAGCCTGATCATAACCCTGTCGCCGGATGCGGAGCCTGAAAAGGAGTTTTCGCTCATGGCCAGAGCCATGAAATACATCCGGAACAATCACCAGATCAAGCTGACCATTGCCCGGATCATCGGGAACCGATTTGATTCCCGGGACCACATGATCAATGCCTGGGAGTCTGATTTCTCATACAGGCTGAAGGATCTTTCATTCAAACTGACAATCCCTGATGACCGGACCATTGACCAGGCAAGGAAAAACGGCATGCCTGTTGTACTGCATGATTTTAAAAGCCCTTCTGCCCGGGCATATCTGTCTGTTGCCAGAGAATTAACTGCGTTATAGAACACCTTGGGAGGATGTATGAAGCTCACCACCCCTGAAAATATCAAAACCAGTGAAAAAGATTTCATCGATACCATAAATGCTGAACTGGATTGGGATGCCATTGAAAAACTACTCATGGAAAAACATAACTTTACCCTTCAGGATGAAGTGATTTACAAAGACGGTGACCTGATCATTCACCAGGACCAGATCGCTTACAAGTTTGATTTTGATATCAAGGTGCCTCTTTCAGTGATATTTAACCGAAACGGTGAATGCCTTGACATTTCCTCTCAACGGGAATTTAATCCCGACGCTGAAGCGGACCTACTTGAAGGGGAGGAACCGTTTTCTGATGATGCAGAAGCAAAAGGCCCTGACCATTCATTATCCGATGAACAGCACCGTGCGGTTGAAAAAACCGCTTCTGAACTGGCTGATATGATATCTGAAATCAATGAGGGAGGTGAATAATGAGCCAAAACCGTAAGGATCTTGACCCGTCCTATGTTCGGGATCAACTCGACGAAATCCTTGCCAATGAAATCACCGCCCTGATCGATGTGGATTCAGACCAGGCCATCATGTCCTATAACCTCTCCACCATTTCCTGTATCACCCTGATTGTGGAACGGGAAAGGGAAATCAAGCAATACAAAGATTTTCCGCCGGAACGCTATACCATTGAATCGTTTTTCAATGAGCTGCTGGATATTGGGCTTGAACGGGATGTCAATCTTGAAAATGCTGTGGAGAAAGTGCTCAAGGCCGGATTTATCAGCAAGGACAAGAAAGCGGAGCTCCACGCTGAGATCTCTGCCTATACCATGGTTGGATTTCTCAACAATATGTTTCCCGGCATGCAGGGTATGAACCTGATCGCCTACGTCCTCCAGATGAATGAAGAGGTCAACTCCCACCGGAAATCCCTTGAAGAAGCCAAAACCAACTTTGCCCAGACCTTGAAAAGCCGGGGTGTCTCCGTCACCCAGGAAAAGGCTGAAAAGAATGCCATGGAACTGGTCAGGGGGGTGATCCGGCCCCACGCCCAGTCCAAAGAAATTTCGCAAAAGCTTAAAAAGGCAAACCTGGACCGGCTCGGCCGGATCATGAAAAAGCGTAAGAAACGAGCCCAGGACACCCCTTCCAAAATGAAAATCAAGGATATCCTGGACAAAGGGCCCTCCAAGGAGGAACTCGAAGCCCAGAAGGCCGAGATTAGAAAAGCCGAAGAGGAGGCCCGCCGAATGGCCCAGCTGGCACAGGAGCTGGCAGAAAAGGATGAGCAGGTCAAAGAAGCCCTGGAGGCTGCACAGGAAGCCCAGAATCAGCTCAAAGAGTTCGAACAGCTGGAAGCCCAGCTTGAAGAAGCCCAGAAAGAAGCGTCTCAGGCCAGGTCACTGGCATCGGAACTGGAACAGATGCAGTCGGAGATGGCTGCAAAAGAGGCTGAACTCAAGGCCATGGAGGAGCGGCTCAAGGAAGAGGAAACCAAACGCAGGGAAATAGAAGAAAAGGAACGGTTAGAAGCACTTGAAAAGGAGCAAAAGGAAGACACCCGGTCGGATGATGATATCGAATCCATGATCGAAGCGTTTGAAAGTGAACTAACCATGCCCTGCCCCCTGTGCAAGCAGGGAGAAATCACCTCCCAGACCACGGAAAAGGGGAAACAGTTTTTCTCCTGCACCCAAGAGGGATGCCGATTCGTCAGCTGGGACAAGCCCTACCACTTTGAGTGCCCCTTGTGTAAAAACTCCTTTTTAACAGAAACCATACTCCCCACGGGAAATGCCGGTCTCAAGTGCCCCCGGGCATCGTGTTCATACACCCAGCCCAACCTGCTGGATCCGGCATTGAACATGTCCCAGGCAGCCAACGGTGCTGCACCGAAAAAAAAGAAAAAGCTGGTAAGGAGAAAGAAACGCAGATAATGAACCCGACATTTTTGGACCACCGCCTTGAGGATATTTACCTCAGGGTTAAAAATAACTCCCGTCTTTCCAAGGAAGACGGGATTCTTCTTTATGATACCCATGACCTGATCGGTGTGGGGTACATTGCAGACCATGTCCGGCAGAAGCGCCATGGGAAACAGGCCTATTATGTGTACAATCAGCACCTGAACTACACCAATGTGTGTAAAAACCGGTGTGCGTTTTGCGCCTATGCCAAGGACAGGGATGAAAACGGCGCCTATACCTGGGACATGACTGAAATTGAAAACCAGCTCCTGTCGCGCATTGACGAACCGGTCAACGAACTTCATATCGTTGGTGGGCTCAACCCGGACCTTGATTTTGATTATTTTATTGCGCTGCTCAAAACCGTGAAACGGATACGGCCCCGGGCTGCCGTCAAAGCCTTCACCTGCGTGGAGATCGACTATTTATCCCAGATCAGCGGCAGGAGTATCGAGCAGACCATCTCAGCCCTCAAGGAAGCAGGCCTGGATATGATGCCCGGCGGCGGCGCAGAGGTGCTCAGCAAACGTATTCATGACCGGTTGTTTCCCAAGAAAATCGGCCACGAGCGCTGGCTTGAAATCGTAGAGGCTGTCCACAACCAGGGAATCCCCACCAATGCCACCATGCTTTATGGTCATGTAGAAACCGTTCAAGAGCGCATTGATCACTTGATTCAGCTCAGAGAGATCCAGGACAGGACCGGCGGGTTTTCCGCTTTTATCCCTTTAGCCTTTCATTCCCAGAACACCCAACTACCCGACCTGCCGCCCACCACTGCGGTTGAAGATCTGAAAACCATTGCCGCTGCCCGTTTGATGCTGGACAACTTTGACCATATCAAGGCCTACTGGGTCATGATCGGTGAAAAGCTGGCCCAGGCGGCGCTTGCATTTGGGGCGGATGACCTGGACGGCACCATTATTGAGGAACGCATCACGCATACGGCCGGTGCCCGGTCCGCCAAAGGCCTGACCCGGGAACAGATGGAGGATATGATTATCATGGCCGGATTTGAACCTGTTCAGCGGGATTCGTTTTACAACAGGATAGATCATGAGTAATACAATGACAGAACCACAAAAGATCCGCCATATCGTTGAAAAATGTACCAGGCATGAACGGATCACAAGATCTGAAGGCGAAATCCTTTTAAATAACGCCGATTTCCTGGATTTAGGGCGGCTGGCCCACAACACCCGCCTTTCAAAGCACCCGGATCCCACGGTCACCTTTGTGATCGACCGGAATATCAACTACACGGACATCTGTGTATCCGCATGTAAATTCTGTGCATTTTTCAAGCCGCCGGGCGATGAAAAAGGTTATGTGATCTCCAAGGCAGACCTGCACCGGAAAATAGAGGAAACCATTGAACTTGGCGGGACCCAGATCCTGTTGCAGGGGGGGATGAACCCTGATCTTGAGCTGGAATACTATGTGGATCTGCT
>QZLA01000281.1 GCA_004796375.1 Desulfobacteraceae bacterium | reverse complement strand
GTATTTGCGGCATCCTGGCTGGACCAGGCCAAGGATTTTGTTAACACCCTGTCAACATCGGGCACGGATAAGGCATTGAGCACCGATGAGATCATCCTCGGGTTGAAAGAGGCCCTGAAGGTCGGTTCTGAATCTGTTGTTGCCCAGCTTGGTCAAACCGACGGTTTTAATGCGGATGAATTGATTCATATCCCGCTGCCGGAGCAGCTCGATACCGTAAAGACCTTGCTGGATAAAGCAGGATTCGGCTTTCTTCTCAGCGATCTGGAACTCAAGCTCAACCGTGCGGCTGAAGCCGCAACGCCCAAGGCAAAGGCATTGTTTATGAATGCCATCTCCGAGATGTCATTTGACGATGTCAAGAACATCTACAATGGCCCGGATGATGCCGCCACCCAGTATTTCAGGGAAAAGATGTCCCCGGCACTGGCCGAGGAGATGAAGCCGGTCATTGAAGATACACTCATGGAAGTGGGTGCGGTCAAAACCTATGACCAGGTCATGGATCAATATAAATCCATTCCCTTTGTACCGGATGTCAAATCCGACCTGACCGGTCACGTGATTGAAAAGGGAATGGCGGGTATATTCCACTACATCGCCCAGGAAGAAGCCGCCATCCGGCAGGACCCGGCCAAACGCACCACCGAAATTCTTAAAAAAGTGTTCAACAGGTAACTATTATGGAACTGTCCCTATATCAAATCGATGCATTTGCCAATCATGTTTTTGAGGGAAACCCGGCAGCGGTATGCCCCCTGGATCAATGGCTCCCGGATGATGTCATGCAATCCATTGCCATGGAAAATCACTTGTCAGAGACCGCGTTTTTTGTGCCGACCCGGCAAGGGTTTCACATCCGCTGGTTCACGCCGGTTGCGGAAGTGAACCTTTGCGGGCATGCCACACTGGCATCCGCTTTTGTGATTTTCAACAACCTGGATTACACCAAAGATAAAATCATATTTGACTCCCATTCCGGCCCGCTCATGGTCGAGCGACGGGACAGCCTTTTTGTTATGGACTTCCCATCCCAAGAGCCGGTTCCCTGCAATCCACCAACCGCTTTGCTCGAAGCATTTTCGATCCCGCCGGTTGAATGCCTCCAGTCTGAAGACTACATGCTGGTGTTTGACACCGAACAAGATGTGCTCTCTGCCAAGCCGGACCTGCCGCGGTTATGCACCCTTGACCTTCGCGGCGTTATTATCACGGCCCCCTCTGCGGGGTATGACTTTGTCAACCGGTTCTTTGCCCCCAAGTATTATGTGAATGAAGATCCGGTTACCGGATCAGCGTTCACGCAACTGGCCCCCTACTGGGCTGCACGGTTGGGGAAAAAAGATTTGAATGCCAGGCAGGTTTCCCAAAGGGGCGGGGATGTGTCCTGCAGCGTCATCCGGGACCGTGTGGAAATTATGGGAAATGCCGTCGGATACTTTAAAGGGAGCATCCAGATCTGATTCAGGCGGACAACAGCATGGGACCATTTACTTACTGCCCCAGGTGCGGCAGTGCCTCTCTGCTGCCCTCGAGCGTAAAGCAGTTCACCTGCAGTGATTGTGAGTTCACATTTTTCATGAACACGGCATCATCTGCCGCAGCATTGATCCTCACCCCTGATCAGCGGCTTCTGGCCACCCGCCGCAAGTATGACCCGGCAAAAGGCACACTGGACCTGCCCGGTGGATTTGCCGATCCCCATGAAACCATTGAAGCGTGCATCAAACGGGAAGTGAAAGAGGAGCTCAACCTGAACATCCGGGCCCTTGAATATGGCGGGTCCCTGCCCAACACCTATTACTATAAAGATGTGCTCTACCATACCATTGATATGATTTTCCGGTGCCGGGTGGATGACTTTTCATGCATCCAGGCACGGGATGATATTTCCTCCTATGAGTTCATCCCGGTTGAACAGCTTGATCCAGAGGCCTTCGGTCTGGACTCGATCCGCAGGGTCATCCGCAAATTTGCCGATCAGTTTGGCCACGGATCCCGCTGAATAAGGGTGCCGAGCGATTATATTTAATCCGGTATGATCATTTTCTTCAGAAATCTGATACCTTTGTGTTGACAAAAGCGTTTAGCATATATACACTATCAACCATGAAAGCAACACCGCCATCCAAACCGGCTGTCACAAAAGAGGTCCTTACCATCCATGGCAAGTTCCAGTCATTGATGGAGCTGGCAATTAAACTTGATAAATCGCCAAAAGCCTTTGGGACCAGTGAGCTGATGTCGCATTCCGAAATCCATTTAATCGAAATCATCGGAGATATGGAGGGATCAAGTGTCACCGATATCAGCCGGCATCTCGGGGTGACCAAGGGGGCCGTTTCCCAGGGATTGAAGCGACTTGAACAAAAAGGCATGACCCAAAAGCAGCCCGATCCCGAAAACCTTTCCCGTGCCTGTGTGACGCTGACGGCCAAAGGCCGTACGGCCTACTGGGCGCATAAGCACTGGCACGAAACCATGGATGGCGGGTTTTCACGGTATTTACAGGATATTGAAAAGGAAAAACTTGATATCATTATTGAATTCCTTGGCAAAGTCGAGGATTTTCTAAAATTAAGGATTCACTCCAACGAGTGATATTTTTTTACCCAGAGCGTATAGATGGTATACACTCAAAATCAAAAGGATGAGCCCATGTATAATCGTGAATATCAAGGAGATGTATGCTCCCACTCCCACTCTTTTTTTCTGGACAATTTTATCAGAAAACTGATCCAGAATCCCCACCGGATCGTCGGTCAATACATTGAAACAGGGAATACCGTTATTGACCTGGGGTGCGGCCCTGGCTTCTTTTCCATCGCCATGGCAGAAATGGTGGGAAAAGAAGGTAAGGTATATTCTGTTGACCTGCAGCCTGAAATGCTAGATATTGTAGAGAAAAAAGCTGCAAAGAAAAATCTGACGGGCCGGATGATTTTTCATTTGTGCGCCCAGGACACCATTGGACTCGAACCTGAAGTGAAAGCCGATTTCATCCTGGCCTATTACATGGTCCATGAAACACCGGATCATGCGGCATTCCTTGGCCAAGTCAGGGAAGTGCTCAAGCCCGGGGGACGGTTCTTACTGGTCGAACCCATATTCCATGTAAACCGGGACCATTTCAACCGGATCACACGGGATGCAGAACATGCTGGACTCACGGTCCTTGGGACACCACCCGGAAAGGGCGGCAGAACGCTGCTGTTAAGTAAATAAATAAGGAGGAACCATGACGCTCAGAATATCTCCCTTATGGTGGCCGGGTCTGGCATTGTCATCCCCTGTGCTGGTCCCCTGGCTCTATAAGCGGAACCGGTTGTTCAGGCAAAACATTGAGAAAGCAGACCGGTTGAACCACAAGCGGATAAACGAGGCATCTCTGCTGGACCTTCCGGAGCTTGAATATCTCGATATCACGGTATTGGTGGAATGGTATGCCAAAGACGGTTTTTTATCCGATGCCGGGGTCTCCTACCTGTTTAAAACCAATATGGGGGCCCTGCTCATGGATGTCGGATTCGGACCTGAACGACCGGCTCTGTCACACAACGCCGAAAAACTCGGCTTCCATATAGACCACGTCGATGCCCTGGTTATCTCCCATCTTCACCCGGATCACATGGGTGGGCTAAAGGGGAGAAAAACCAATCACGTGATCGTTCCCGAAGCGCTTTTGCCGTCGGCACCCATCCCCTGCTTTTTACCGGATCACGCCCAATGCCAGGGGTTTGAGCCCCATGTCGTCTCCACCCCCATGATTCTGCCTTCGGGAATGGCCACCACCGGGCCTCTGGCCAGAAGCCTGTTCATGTTCGGATTCACCGAGGAACAGGTACTGGTGGCCCGGATCAAAGACAAGGGACTTTTGGTGTTCACCGGATGCGGCCATCCGGGATTGAAAACCATCTTCGATATGACCCGGACACTGTCAGACCTGCCGGTACATACCCTTGGCGGCGGACTCCATTTTCCCATCAGTGACGGACGGGGAAACCGTATCGGTATCCGGTTTCAAACCATCATCGGCACAGGCAAACCACCATGGCAGCGGATAACAGACCAGGACCTTGATCAGGCATTGACCGAGATCAACACTATGCAGCCAAAGCAGCTGATGCTCTCTGCCCATGATGTGTGCGATCATTCCCTGGACCGGATTGAGCACGGCACTCAAGCGCATACTAAAATTCTGTTAGCAGGAGAGACATACCGGATATAGGTGATTGCATATTCTGCCGATTTGTGTTTCTATCATGCCCATGAAAAAAACATATTATCGGAAAAAAGAGAGACCCTCCCGCCCCAGGTTCAATGCGCCGAAAATCAGGCCGGGTGCGGATAAATCTCTCAAACATATATTTGAGAAGATCGGCCGTCCCGAAGAAAGAGCCTTTAAACCGGATCCATTCCAGGTTGAGGCGCTTGAAGCGATTCAGACATCAGACTGTCTGGTTACGGCCCCAACCGGTGCCGGGAAAACATGGATCGCCCAGGAGGCGGCAAAACGGATATTGGAAAGCGGGGGGAAAACCTGGTATGCCACCCCGCTGAAAGCCTTGACCAACTCCATCCATGCCCATTTCATATCACTGTTCGGCAAGGACAATGTCGGCATCCTCACAGGAGATATCAAGGAGAATCCCGATGCCGCCATCATTATCGGCACCACAGAGATCCTGAGAAACCAGCTGTATGATTCCATGCACACGGGTGAAAATCTGGAGTGCAACTTTATTATCCTGGATGAAGCTCACTATCTTGGCGACGAAGACCGGGGCGTGGTCTGGGAGGAGATCATGATCTACCTGCCGGTCAGAATTCCTCTGCTCCTGTTGTCCGCCACCATCGGCAACCCTATGCAGATCTCAGGCTGGCTGGAGTCCATACGGGGCAAGCGGTGTGAGGTCATTGAAAACACCAAAAGACCGGTGCCGCTCTTCCCCCTGTTTTTTCATCCGTCCGGCACACTGATACCGCTTTTGAAAAAAAACTACACCACGCAAAAAATCCGACTTCACAAGCAGGTGGTCTCCTTTCTGGATCAAAAACACAAACCCATGCTGGCACCGCCGGGGAAGCTGCCCCGGTTCGGGGACATCCTCAAGGTGATGGAACGGTACAACATGCTGCCGGCCATCTTCTTTTTAAAGTCCAGGGCAGAGTGTGACCAGGCCGTCCGGTTGTGTACCGGAGAGCTTCTGGTAAAAAATCCTGACAAAAAAGAGAGGCTGCTCCAACGCATCCATGACCTGGTCAGGAAAAACCCCCACCTGGAGGCCCATAAACAACGCGAATTCCTGGAACATGCCGCTGTCGGGGCTCATCACAGCGGCCACTTGCCCGCCTGGAAAGTGATCGTGGAAACACTCATGGCCGAAGGACTGCTGGATGCCATGTTTGCCACCTCGACCGTGGCGGCCGGCGTCAATTTTCCTGCCCGCACCGTGGTCATTTTAAACTCGGACCGCTTCAACGGGGTCGAATTTCTGCCGCTGACCCCCAGCGAGTTTCAGCAGATGACCGGCCGTGCCGGCCGCAGGGGCATGGACAATATCGGATTCGGCATGGTGCTGCCCGGTAAATTCATGAATTTAAGGCATATCTCCCGGCTGGTCCATGCCCCGCCGCTGGATGTCCAGAGCCAGATAAAGATCGATTTTTCCATGGTACTCAATTTGCTGCTCTCCCACACCCCCGAACAGATCAGTACGCTTCTGGATAAATCCTTTGCATCCTACCTGATATCACTGGGAAAGAAAAAAGGAAAACAGGCCAGAATACAGTTCGGTCATGACATGGAATTTTTGTGGAACGATTTTGTAAGGCATATGGAGTTTCTTGTGGAGGAGGGGTTTGTCTCACCGGAAGGGAAACTGACTGCCGATGGATTCTGGGCATCCCGGCTCCGGATCGATTCCCCGCTGCTGGTGGCGCAGAGTTTGAAAGACTCGCTGCTGCCCGAAAGGGATCCGGCACTTCTGGCAGCCATTTTTGCGGCCTTTGTCAATGAAAAGGAGTTCAAGGATGATGCCTTGTACAAACGATCCACCCCCCAGCGCCTGGTCAACCTGTTCCTGGATACCCGTAAAGGGTTAAAACCCTTTGCCGTAAGGATGCTTCAAAACGGATTCTTTGCCCCGAACCTGTTTATCCAGCCGGCAGCCCTGATGTACGCGTGGGCACACAACGAACCCTGGCACATTTTAATGCAGAAAACCGATTTTGCCGAAGGGGACTTTGCGCGGCTCATTCTCCGGACAGCAGAAAATTTACGGCAGCTGGCAAAGATCGATGATGTTTTCCCTGAAATTGCCGCCACTGCCAAAGAATCCATTGACATGATACTCAAAGAACCTGTATAACCTTATACCATTAGAACAACCCAAAATAATAAAGGAGACAAAGACATGAAACTTGAAAATATTGACGGCGCGCCTGCTGCCATCGGCCCCTACAGTCACGCAGTGACCCATAATGACCTGATCTTCTGCTCCGGTCAAATCCCGCTTGATCCCGAAACCATGGAGATTGTCGGCAGTGATGTCGAAACCCAGACGCGCCAGGTCATGGCCAATATCGAAACCGTACTCACATCCCTTGGCAGCGGTATGGACAAAATTGTCAAAGCCACTATATTTCTGGACAGCATGGAAGATTTTATGGGAATGAACAAGGTGTATGAAGAATGCCTCAAGGGGCACAAACCTGCCCGGTCAGCCTTTGAGGTCGGAAGACTCCCCAAGGATGCCCTGGTGGAAATCGAGTGTATTGCCGTAAAAGGTATCTAAACATTATTCTTAAAGGAGCATGATATCCAAGATGACTCAGGATACAAAAAAAGTCATTTACTCAATGATCGGTGTCAGTAAATTTCACGGCCAGCGCCAGGTTCTAAAGGACATCTCCCTGTCTTACTTTTACGGGGCAAAGATCGGGGTACTCGGCCTGAACGGATCCGGTAAAAGTAGCCTGCTCAGGATCATGGCCGGTGTTGACACGGAGTTTGCCGGCGAGACGATACTTTCAAAAGGATTCACCATAGGCTTCCTCGAGCAGGAGCCGCTGGTTGACAGTACCATGACCGTAAAAGAGGTGGTCCAGCAGGGAGTCCAGGATATTGTCGATCTGATGAACGAATACGAAGCGGTCAATGAACAGTTTGCCAACCCCATGTCTGATGAGGAGATGGATCAGCTGATCCAGAAGCAGGCCCAACTCCAGGACAAGCTGGACCATCTGGATGCCTGGGACCTGGATTCCCGGTTGAAAATGGCCATGGATGCCCTGCGGTGCCCGCCTGAGGACACGCCGCTGAATGTCGTGTCCGGTGGTGAGCGGCGCCGGGTTGCGCTTTGCCGCCTGCTGCTGCAGAAACCGGATATCCTGCTCCTGGATGAGCCGACCAACCACCTGGATGCCGAATCCGTGGCCTGGCTGGAGCAGCACCTGTCCCAATATGAAGGCACGGTCATCGCGGTCACCCATGACCGGTATTTTCTGGACAATGTGGCCGGCTGGATCCTGGAACTGGATCGCGGTGAAGGTATCCCCTGGAAGGGCAACTACTCCTCATGGCTGGACCAGAAGCAAAAACGGCTGGCCAATGAAGAAAAAAGTGAGAGTAAGCGCCAGAAAACCCTTGAGCGTGAGCTGGATTGGATCAACATGACTCCCAAGGGCAAACGGAGCAAATCCAAGGCCAGGATTTCCGCCTATGAAAACCTGCTGCAGAAAGACGCCAAAGAACAGGAAAGGCATCTGGAAATCTTTATCCCGCCCGGCCCCAGACTCGGTGATAAAGTCATTGCATGCCAGGGGGTGACCAAAGGGTTTGAAGAGAAACTTCTGGTCCAGGACATGAGCTTCACCATCCCGGCCGGCGGGATTATCGGGGTAATCGGACCCAATGGTGCCGGAAAAACCACACTGTTTAACATGATTACCGGCAAGGACAAACCTGATGCCGGAACCATTGAACTCGGATCCACGGTCAGGACCGCCTATGTGGACCAGGAAAGGGACTCCTTGGAGGGTGACAAGACGGTATGGGAACTGATCTCCGGCGGTCAGGAAAAAATGCTGATCGGCGGTGCCGAGGTCAACTCCAGGGCGTATGTGGCCCGGTTCAACTTTTCCGGATCCGACCAGCAGAAAAAGGTCAAAGACCTCTCAGGTGGTGAACGGAACCGGCTTCACCTGGCCAATATGCTCAAACAGGAATCCAACCTGCTGCTTTTGGACGAACCGACCAATGATCTTGATGTCAATACCATGCGGGCGCTGGAAGAGGCGCTTGAAAACTTTGCCGGCTGTGCCGTGATCATCAGCCATGACCGGTGGTTCCTGGACAGGATTGCCACCCACATCCTGGCCTTTGAAGGGGACTCTGAAATCCTGTTCTTTGAAGGGTCCTATTCGGACTATGAGGCGGACAAAAAGAAACGGCTGGGTTCTAAAGCAGATATCCCCAGACGGATCAAATACCGTCAGCTGACTCGATAGTGTTTATCTCCTGACACGGTGAACTGGTCTGCACATAAAAAAGGAATTTGTCTGATCCATCTGGCCACCCTCCTATTCGGGTTTTCCGGCCTGTTCGGCAAATTCCTTTCCTGCAGTTCTCTGGTGATTGTGTTCGGAAGAACTGTTTTTGCCGCGCTCACCCTTTTTCTGGCCATCCGTTTTTTTACAGACCAAGAGGGGGCGGTGAAAACCGGCCGGCACCTGGGCTGGTACGCCCTTCAAGGCCTGCTTCTGGCTGTACACTGGTGCGCTTTTTTCTATTCCATCCAGATATCCAGTGTGGCCATCGGGCTGATCACCTTTTCAACCTTTCCCTTGTTTGTGACCTTCATGGAACCGGCATTCTTTAAGGAACCACTCACCCTGTTTAATGTTGGCTGCGCAGTTGCCGTGTTCATTGGTATCTGCCTGGTTGTTCCTGATCTTGATCTCTCCAATCAGTTCACGCGCGGTGCTTTCTGGGGCATCTTTTCAGGCTTCACCTTTGCCCTTCTGGCCATGGTTAACCGGAAAAATGTCAAAACCCTTCACCCCATCAGGGTGTCGCTGTTTCAGAACCTGTTTGCCGCATTGTTTCTGCTCTTCCCACTTCTGATCACCTCCCCTGCCCCTCCCGGTATCCGGGATATCGGCCTTCTGGTGATTCTGGGTGTCATATTTACCGCCCTGGCCCATACCCTGTTCATCAGCTCTCTTTCCATCATATCTGCTCAGACTGCCAGTGTTATTATCGGGCTCGAGCCGGTTTACGGTATCTTTCTGGCCCTGTTCCTGCTCAGTGAGGTACCTGATTTGAAGACCATTGTCGGCGGCATCATCATTATTATTACCACCATGGCAGCCGGATGGCAGAGCAGCCGGTCGGCTCAGCCCTGATCAAATTTTAAAATACCCTTGAAATTCATAAGGATTCTGCTATCCTGAGAATTGTATACAACAAGTATCTTTTCAGTACTAAAGGTGAATTCAATGGCACAGGAGTCTCTTAAAGACAAGGTGTATGGGTCCCTCAGGCTTGATATACTGACCCGAAAAATTCCCGGAGGAACGCGCATTACAGAGTCGGCCATCGCATCAGACCTCCAGGTGTCGCGAACCCCGGTCAGGGAGGCACTTCTCAAGCTTTGCCAGGACAAACTGATTACGGCCATTCCGCGAGCCGGCTATATTGTTGAAGATTTGTCCGACAGTGATATCCAGGATCTGTTCTCCACCCGCATGGAGATCGAAAAAATTGCGGTCCGCCTGGCAGTTCAGTATATCAGTGTGGATGAACTCAAGATGCTGGATGACAATCTTGAAGGGACCCGGGCGGCCATCAAATCAGAGGACACCGAGAAAATGGCTGATCTTGATATGGCCTTCCATGAGATGGTCCACAAGGCGGCCCGGAGTAAAACTCTGTTCAGAATCTGCAGAAATCTCAGTGAAGTCAGCATGAAATACCGCCACGGACTGTATCTTGTTAAAGAGCTCTGGAATGACGCCCTGCAGCACCATATTGCGATTTACCAGGCACTGATTGCCAGGGAACCGGATCAAGCCATGGCCGCGGTGGAGGTTCACGCCAGGCAGGCCGGCATCCACCTGAGTGACACCATGAAGCGGGTTCGATCAGACACCTTTTCCATGGACAGCCTGTAACAATTGGGTTCGATAGTGAGCGAGCCGGCTGCTGCAGGGGTCCCCTTCAGCAGCCAATCGCTCACCATGAGTTTAATCATCAACTGTAATCGGTCAGGGAGATGATTTTCCCCTCTTTGAACTCAAACTCGGACCACCCGGTCAGTGCAAGGGTGTCCCCTTTTTTCAGATCATCCGACAGATCTGCAGCCAGTATCCCCCTGTAGTCGATCCCGACCCTGGCGGTCCTGCCTTGAATGTCAATGGATCGGATGGTCTGGCTCCTTTCCTGGAAAACTGCGGCAGCCTTTTCGGCCAAGGCTTCAAACGCGTG
>QZLA01000041.1 GCA_004796375.1 Desulfobacteraceae bacterium | reverse complement strand
GTGATCATGGTTCCCTCCCTCGAGGACACCGGGTATGTCCTTCGGATCATTGAGAAGATCAATCATATGTTTGAAAAAGAGTTTGTGACCGGGTCACACCGCTTCAAGCTCGGTGCAAGTATCGGGGTGAGTCTCTACCCGGACGATGATCAGGATATTGACGGGCTGCTGACCAAGGCGGATATGGCCATGTATTCGGCCAAACTCAAAGGCAAGAATTCATTTCTGTTTTACCGTTCAATCGCGGGTTAACCTCAAAATATAGAGGCCCCGGGCACATCTGATTGTACCCGGGGCCTTTCAAATCGTTGGGTTCAACTTAGAATTTCACACGTACTCCCGCGTAGTATGCGGCTTCAGGCATGGGGTAGAAATTCTCTCCCCAGGCAGCCTGGTATCCATTGTGGTATTCCTCATCAAATACATTGGTGGCATTGAGAAACAGCTCCACACGATCGAACTTGTAGGTCAAGTAGACGTCCACGGTATTGGCACTGTCCAGCTCTTCAAAGCTGTTGCTGTAATCGCTGCCCGGATACCGTGAGCCGATATGGTTGACCTGTACCCGGCAGCCAAACCCGTTGTCAAAAGAGAGCATGGCCCCGAGGTTGGCCTTGAATTCCGGGACCAGGGGTATCTGTTTACCGTCGTTGTCTCCTGTGGTGAATTCCGCATCGGTATATCCCACGCCACAGAACATGGTGAGCAGGTCATTGGCTTTGAATTTCAGGTTGAGTTCAGCGCCCTGGTGGCGGGTTTCCTCAAGGTTTTCATTCTGCCAGAGAATACCATTCCAGGCAATCTCATCCTCCACATCAAATAAAAAGGCACGGACATTCAACACCAGCCGGTCCGCCATGCCCACGTAGCGGACACCTGCCTCATACCCAATGGAGGTTTCATGGGTCAGGTCGGTGTTCACGGCACCTGAAAACAGGTTCATGAACTCGTCGACCCTGGGAAATCTGTACGCTTGGTAAACCCGACCGTATACCTTGGATCCCGGGCTGTAAATATAGGCCAGGCCGACATTCCAGGCCCACTCGTTCTCATCGATTTCGGTCTCGCCCCCAAGGGTTGAATCCAGTGTGGTATCAAAGTCTTCATACCGGGCCCCCAGGTTCAGGATCAGGTTTTCCATCACACTCAGTTCATCCTGGGCGTAAAATCCGGCGGTTTTCTGGTCATGGGAAAAATAGGTGGTGGATGCGGTCCAGGTGCTGTAAGAGGCGTTCTTGTAATCGGTATCGTAAAGCTCAGCCCCGATGGTCAGGCGGTTATCCCGGCCGAAAAGCTCTGTATCCAGATTGTATTGGGGGTTAAGGCCCACCGTGTCGTAATCGTAATCATAATTGGTTCCCCAGGAGGTCATGTCATCCTGGCGTTGATAGTGCCGGTAGCTCAGGTCAACATTGAGTTCACCGGCTGTGCCCCAATCCGCATTGGCATTGAGTACCACAAAATCATCCTGGCTTTCACCCTCGTCAAACTGGTTGACTGCCTGGCGGCGGTCCGCCTCAAGGGCGGCTTTGGACAATCCACCGGGATATTCATAATTCGCACGGGTGGTGTTTCCTTCGGCAGACAACGACAGGATATCGGTGGCATAAAAGGTCAGCTTGCCGAACAGACTCTGTCTGTCCGCTTCAGACCGGTCCCGGTACCCGTCCGTGTCATACCGGACAAATCCCATGTTGCCGGACATCTGACCGGTACCGAACGCCAGGCTGGCGGTCTGTTTGTTGGTATCCCAGTTGCCCAGGCCGGCCTCTGCGGATATCTGGACCCCTTTGGCATGGTCTTTGGTGATGATATTGATCACACCGCCCATGGCATCGGATCCGTACAGAACGGAATTTCCGCCGTGAAGCACTTCGATCTTTTCAACATTTTCAATGGGAATGGATAAAAAGTTGATCCCGGACTGGTCAATGGGGTTGATTTTCCGTCCATTCACCACAATGGCGACATGGCGGTCCGATGTGTCACCAAATCCGCCCATATCAATTCTCTTGTTAAATCCATTACCGTTAAGGTCGGTAACAAACACACCACCGATATGGCTCAGTGCATCGGGGATCGACTGGGCACCGCTGGCCAGGATATCTTCCGCAGTAATAACGGTCACCTGGGCCGGAATTTTTTCAGTTTTCTGTTCCTGGCGGCTACCGGTCACCACCACATCATCC
>QZLA01000080.1 GCA_004796375.1 Desulfobacteraceae bacterium | reverse complement strand
TAATTAAAAATATCTTTCTCTGACCAATCAGGGTATAGTGACTGTCAACGATAATCCAACTACAAAGGAGAACTATGATGCCCAGATCATTGGCAGTCTTCATTGGAACCCTTCTTGTATTTTTATTTTCCAGCGCCCACGCCAATTTTTATGTGATAGCAGGAGGAGGTAAAAAGGTTGGCACAGAAATCAAGGCCTTACCTTACATCATCACTGAGCCGGGCTTCTATTACATCACAAAAAACCTGTCATGTGTTTCAGGGGTCCACGGGATAACTATAAATACTAGCGATGTCACTATTGATCTCATGGGGTTTTCCCTTATTGGGCCAGGGGGTGCAATCAGCTCAGACAATCATGGTATCTATTCAGCTTTAGCAGTCAGACATCTTGAAATCCGCAATGGTGTTATCCAAGATTTCCAAGGAGACGGTATACTAATTGATCATGGAGAATCCCGTGGATGCAAAATAGTTAACATCAAAGCAGCCAGCAATAGAGATGAAGGCATCGACATTGATGGCTTTTTGAATATTGTGAGGGACTGCATTTGTACCAACAATACTGGATATGGAATTGATAGCATTGGTAAGGGTACAATTATTAAAGGAAACTCCTGTTATGGTAATGGTGATGGTATTTTTACAGGTTCTGGTCATACGATAACAGGAAACTTATGTTATCAAAATATAGATGCGGGGATTCACACGGGTGGAGGATGCATTATCCAGGGGAATACCTGTTCCGGTAATTCCGGCGATGGTATCATAGTTGGTAGTGGAGCAGTTGTGATCGGTAATGCTTGTAATATTAATGCTAAGAACGGTATTTGGGCTTTTACAAACTGCTATATCGATCAAAACAACTGCTATGGCAACGAGACCAACATGAGAACAGGTTCAGACTGTACATTCGGGAACAACCATGCTCCCAAGTGAAATCTTCAGCAATATCCTTAGAGGAGAACTGGGGGCAACCCGTTGGTGATGAAAGGGAAACTTGATCTTACAGGAGTTTTCAAATTTTTGCTTGACAAAAACCAGATTCCTGTCTTAGATCATCCCTAATATACCTTCTTAAAAGAGGTGCGATCATGAAAGCCAGGTCCATCAGGGTTCAATGCTTCCGGGTTCTCATCTTTTTTCTCATCCCCTTCTTGCTGTTAATCCTACCCAAAGAGGTATTGGCCTCACAAAACAGCCACACATTTTCAGGCAACGCATCCGGCATTTCCAGAGAGGAAGCTGTTATCGCTGTGATGACCAAATTGGAGGTGCTTGGGGATGGCTACCGGCTACATCATCCCCAGTATACCGCTTGCTTCTCTGACAGGGGAATTTCATTTATTCCATCATCTCGAAAGAATCCCTGGCAGTGGCATCTGAAGCAGGCGGGCCCAACAGGAAGACGCATTCAGGGCCTGTTTTCCACTCCAGTCACGCCAGTAGCCGGCAGGAAGCGGCACTCCGTGAGTTATATCCGCGGCCATATCATTGAGAGGTACATTCCCCGCATGAAGGGCCTGGAACAGCAGTTCGTTATTATGACGCCTCTTCCTCTTGAGGGGAATGATCTCGTCATCGCTGGCGCGATAAGCGGAACCGGGGAATTTGAGGAACACACCGGGGGATGGCTGTGGAGAAATGGGAAGAGCGTTGTCAGCTTAGGGGATGTTTATACCTATGATTCTTCAGGGAAAACCATTCCGGCACGGATGACCGTCTCGGCCAATGAGAGCCAAATTGTTGTTGACGGCAAAGCCCTTGCCCGGGCCGCCTATCCGGTGACCATCGACCCTGAAATCGGCACCAATGATTTCCAGATCAGTGACATGGGAACGGATGGGGATCCGGATTTTGATGCATATCGCCCTGCTGTTGCGTATAACAGCGTAAACAGAGAGTACCTGGTCGTGTGGGAAGGGGACGATAATACCGGATTGCTGGGAGATTATGAACCTGAAATTTTCGGACAGCGTATCAATGCTGCCACCGGTGAGGAAGTCGGTGCAAACGATTTCCGGATCAGCAGCATGGGAACGGATGATGATCAATACTACGAAGGCGCACACTATCCGGATGTTGTCTACAACAGTGTTAACGACGAATACCTGGTGGTCTGGGAGGGCAACCCGGGCAAAGGGTCACTGGCGTTGAATGAATATGAAATATTCGGACAGCGTATCAATGGCGCTACAGGCGCTGAAGTGGGCACCAATGATTTTAGGATCAGTGACATGGGACCGGATGGGGAGGGAAAGTACGGCGGCTACCGACCCGCCGTTGCGTTTAACAGTGCTGACAACGAATACCTGGTGGTCTGGCAGGGCCTTGATGACAGCGGCGCCCTTGCTGACTATGAATCCGAGATATTCGGGCAGCGGATCAATGGTGCCACCGGTGCAGAGGTGGGGACCAATGATTTCCGAATCAGTGACATGGGAACGGATGGGGACAGCGACTATGATGCTTTCCTGCCGGATGTTGCATACAACAGCGCCGACAGAGAATACCTGGTGGTCTGGCAGGGTGATGACTCAACCTGGCCTCTTGTAGATGATGAGTTCGAGATTTTCGGGCAGCGCATCAATGCTGCCACGGGTGCACAAGTGGGGGCCAATGACTTTCGGATCAGCGAGACAGGGCCAGTTGGGAACGCGTATTATGATGCCCTCTCCCCTGCCGTTGCATACAACAGTGCCCATGGGCAGTACCTCGTGGTATGGCACGGATCCAACGCGGACTGGGGAGAACATGAGATATTCGGACAACGCATCAATGCGGCAACCGGAGCTGAAATGGGTGACAATGACTTCCGGATCAGTGATATGGGTGAAGAGGAGGCCGGAGAAGGCAAGAACCCTGCCGTTGCATACAACAGTGTTAAAGGTGAATTCGTGGTGACCTGGAAGGGCGTCGACCAGACCGGGTCACTTTCAGTGAATGAGTCGGAGATATTCGGGCAGCGGATCAAGGCAGCAACAGGCCAGGAGATCGGCACCAATGATTTCCGGATCAGTGACATGGGTCCGGATGGAAATTCCCAGTATGGTGTTGCGTATTATCCATCCATCGCTTTCAATAGCGCGGATGATGAATACCTCGTTGTTTGGGATGGATCTGATGATGCCGGGTCATTGGTATTTGATGAATTTGAAATCTATGGCCAGCGGTTCAGCAGAGGAAACCTTCTATCGGTACCGCCATCATTCATGAATATTCTTTTGCTCGGGAATTGAAGATGAGATGGCCTCTTCTACCTCCTTGAGCAGGTGCACCAACTCACTCAATTCAAGTCTTTTCATCCCAAAAACCAAAACGGATTATTTTTTTGGGATCTTTTCCTGTCGGCCCATTTTTGCAGAAGGAATTGCACCCCTGAATCAAATATCGGGAGATTTTCCCTCCAATTTGTCAAAAAAACAGGTGACAACATAATTAGAATCTTATAAACAATTTTTTTTGTCCAAGATTTTTTCAAAAAAGAAAAAAAAGCACTTAAACATGCTGACAATGGATAACTCGTCCTTAATCCGGGCATGGCAGGCGTGTTTCAAGCCTGAAGCCGGGTGGAGGCAGGAAAGCATACCGGGATTGGCCCCGATATTGTGGTGCGCAGAAGATAACGGGGCCTGCACATACCTTACGCCATCATGCGGGTCCACCATGGATCTTGCCAGGTCCTTGGCCGATGGCGGCCGGTTCCCGGAAATGTCATGGGCGGCAGCCGTCACTCAGACCACGGGCCGCGGACAGTTGGGCCGGAAATGGGAAACAGCTGCCGGCAATCTTTGCGCCACCATCAGGCTGCCGGACCAAGCTGCTGGTGCCGGCACCCTTCTCCCCCTAACCATCGGCCTGCTCATTGCAGACGAGCTGAAGAACCATGTACCGGCCCCCCAGATCAAGTGGCCCAACGATATTCTCATGGGCACAAAAAAGACCGGCGGCATCCTTGTCGAAGAAAGGCAGGGCATGATCATGGCCGGGGTCGGACTCAACGTTGAGGTGGTCCCGTCAATGGATCATCATGTTGAGGATTACAGGATCCCGGCATGCAGTTTGAAAGAATTTGGCTGCAGGGCAGATGCACCGGCATTATGGCGTGCCATCGCAGACCGGTTCAACACAGATCTGATGCACCTGCTTTCCGCACCGGATGATCTAAAGGACAGAATGACGCAGGTGCTTGCCTTTAGTGGTGACAGTGTCATCCACGAAAACGGCACTGGAGAAGGCCGCCTGGTAAAAATCTCAGGAATTGATACAGCAGGAGGCCTGATCGTTGAAACACCTGAGGGGACCCGGACCATATATTCCGGGCAGATCAACCCACGGATCACGATTTAAACATGGAGGTATAGATGAAAACGTTTGATGAAGTCAAAGAGCAGATAAAAAACCGGAAAATTCTTGTAGCCAACCGCGGGATCACCGCCCGGCGAATTATCCGGTCTGTCCGTGAAATGCTCCAGGGCATTCCGGTGCTGACCGTTACGGATGTAGATAAAGTCGCACCGTTTACCTCCGGTGCCCAGGAGCTGATCCATCTGGGCGAGAACCCCCAGGCCTATCTTGATATCGACCGGATTTTAAAACTTGCAAAAGCCCGGGGCGTGGCCGCCATTCATCCGGGGTGGGGATTTGCATCCGAAGATTACAGTTTTCCTGAGAAATGCGAAGATGCGGGAATACTGTTTGTAGGGCCGCCCACCGAACCCATGCGGCTTTTAGGAAACAAAGTCAAGGTTCGTGAGCTGGCCAACCGGCTGGGTGTACCCGTGGTGCCCGGATCAAAGGATTCGGTGGAGGTGGATGAAGCCAGAAACATAGCACTGGACATCGGATTGCCGGTCATGCTCAAGGCAGAAGGGGGTGGCGGCGGCCGGGGAATCTATGAAGTATACGACATGGACGATCTTGAGACAGCCTTTTCCAAAGCCTCCGTCCTTGCACAGGCGTCATTTGGCAACCCGCGGATCTATGTGGAAAAACTGCTGACCAGCGTGCGCCATATCGAGATCCAGGTGATTGCCGACAAATACGGCAATGTATTTGCCTTTGATGAAAGGGACTGCACCGTCCAGAGAAACCACCAGAAACTGGTGGAGATCACCCCATCCCCCTGGCCGGGCATGACATCGGAACTGCGCGAACAGCTTAAATCCTATGCAAAAGCCCTGGTCAAGGAGGTAGGATACTACTCCCTTGCCACGGTGGAGTTCCTTGTGGACCAGGATGGGAATCCGTATCTCATTGAGGTCAACACCCGGCTGCAGGTGGAACACGGCATCACAGAGTGCCGCTATGGCATCGACCTGGTAGAAGAACAGATTGCTGTAGCGTTTGGATCAAAGCTGCGGTTCAACAATGAAAACACGAAACCAGTGGCCCATGCCCTCCAGGTCCGTATCAACTGCGAAGATCCGCAGAACGAGTTTTCACCCAATGCCGGTCCCATTTCCCGTTACATATCTGCCGGCGGGCCGGGTGTCCGCCTGGATTCCTGTATTTCAGGGGGATATGAATTCCCGTCAAATTACGATTCTGCCGCATCCCTGCTGATCACCTACGGCGAAACCTGGAACAAGACCCTGGCGGTCATGGACCGGGCCCTGAAAGAATACACCATCGGGGGCTTGAAAACCACCATTCCGTTCCACCAGAAAATTATCGAGCATCCGGTGTTCCAGTCCGGAGAATACAACACCCGCTTTGTGGAAACCACACCGGAGCTGATGTTTTACAGGGACAGCGAACCCGAGGCATTGCGGCTGAGCCGTTTGGTGGCCGAAATTTCAGCCAAGGGGTACAACCCCCACGTCCAGCTGTCCGAATACCGGGGCGTGGCTGACAAACGCGTCGGGGCGTTTGAACCGGTGCTGCCGGACATACAGCCGGTGAAAACCGGCGGTATCTATCCCAGAAATGACAGAAAGGCGCTGCTGGATTTTGTCCGTGATTCCGGATATATCCATTTTTGCGACACAACACCCAGGGATACGACCCAGTCCAATTCCGGAAACCGGTTCCGCCTGGCTGAAGATATGCTCATCGGCCCCTATCTGGATCAGTGCAGGTTCTTCTCCATTGAAAACGGTGGCGGAGCCCACTTTCATGTTGCCATGATGGCGAACATGACCTACCCGTTCAACGAGGCCCGTCTGTGGAACCAGTTTGCCCCCCAGACGCCCAAGCAAATCCTGGTGCGCTCCACCAACCTGCTGGGGTATAAGCCCCAGCCAAAAAACCTGATGCGCCTGACCAGTGAAATGATCTGTGAGCACCATGACGTGGTTCGCTGCTTTGATTTTCTCAATCATATCGAGAACATGCGCCCCTTTGCCGAAACAGTGATCGCCTCCCGCCTCAACGTATTTGAGCCGGCAGTATCCCTTTCCTGGGCCAAGGGGTTTGACATCCCC
Organism: Desulfobacteraceae bacterium; assembly: GCA_004796375.1. Taxonomy (GTDB): domain Bacteria; phylum Desulfobacterota; class Desulfobacteria; order Desulfobacterales; family Desulfobacteraceae; genus MADRE2. The sequence continues at coordinate 140 of QZLA01000080.1, read as the reverse complement.
CATTACATGGGTGTGATCGATGAAATCATCAACCTTATCGCAGATGTATCCGGGTTGTCACCCATGGCTGCCACCAGAGAATTCATCCTCGGACTCAAGGATATGGCAGGTGTCTGCCCGCCGCGCTTTATTTCAAAACT
>QZLA01000255.1 GCA_004796375.1 Desulfobacteraceae bacterium | reverse complement strand
TGACAACCCCAATTGTTCCGGCTGCGAGGGTTGGCAAGAGATGAAAGAATTCATCTCTTTTACTAAAACGTAAAAGCATATGCCAATAGGATAAAACGACTGTTGACAAATGCTTTTTCATGGGAGGTACTATGCCGCACATTAACACGGTATTGCCGGAGCAGGCACAAGGGGTAGTTAAACAGGGATATGACGTGTTCATGACCCACTTCGGGACCATTCCCAAACCGATCCAGATGCTCAGTGTCAGCCCTGAGCTGTTTGAACTTCAATTGAAACGGAACCGGTATTTTGCCACCGGTTCGAACCTGAGTTTCAGCCTGCTGGCCCATATCCGGTATATGGCGGCACATCACCTGAATTATGGATTCTGCATGGACTTCAACCGGGAGCTGTTAAAAAGGCAGGGTCTCACTGATGAGGATATCACCACGCTGGAAACCGATCCTTTGAAATCCATGCTGGAGGAACGGGAGAGTGCGATGTTGGCTTTTGTGGTCAAAGGAATCAAATCGCCGGCTTCAGTGTCTGAAAATGATATTACGGTGCTGAGGGCTCACGGCTGGACAGATAAGGATATGGTGGATGCCATGGTCCAGGGGGTGAGTATGATCGATCATGCCATCATGATGCAGGTGTTTGATATGGATACGCAATGCACCACTGCATAACATACCGGAAACCGCAATCGGCTTTGGCAAATGTTTGAAAAATAATGGAAAAATTCTGGCGGTTATGGTAATTTCCTGGGTTTTTAAGCAGGGAAATCCGAGATGGCCCAGAGAACCGCAGAAAATAATATTATCCGGCTTTACATTATCAAGCTTTCCAAGTGGCTGATGCTGACCATGCCGGTCCTCTTCCTGTTTTACCGGGAAAATGGACTGGGCACCCAGGAATTATTCCTGCTCAAGGCGGTATACTCCTTTTCCATTGTGGTCCTGGAGGTGCCTTCGGGCTACATCGGAGATGTGTGGGGCAGAAAAGCGTCCCTGATACTGGGCAGTATACTCGGGTTTGTCGGGTTTGCCCTGTACTGTGCTGCTACTGGGTTCTGGACCTTTCTGGCCTGTGAAGTCATCCTGGGGGCAGGGCAGAGTTTTATTTCAGGTTCAGATTCAGCCCTGCTTTATGACAGTCTCCAGGAGGCCGGGAAAAAGGAAGAATATCTGAAGACAGAGGGGCGGATCATCTCAGCAGGCAATTTTGCCGAAGCCCTGGCCGCCCCTCTCGGCGTATTGATTGCCATGGCAAGCCTGAGGACCCCTTTCTTTTTTCAAGCCGCTGTGGCGTTTTCCGCCATACCCGCGGCGTTGACCCTGGTTGAACCGGTCCGGCAAAAACTTGGGGGCCGGACCCGTCCGGGGCAGGTCCTGGAGATTGTCCGGTTTGCATTAAAGGACCATGAAGTACTCAGGGCATCCATCATATACTCATCCATAATGGGTACCGCCACCCTGGCAATGGCCTGGTTTGTTCAACCCTATTTTGCGTACCTGGGGCTTGCGCTCCTGTGGTACGGTTTGCTGATTCCTGTGCTGAACCTGGTCACCGGCGCTGTGTCCATGCATGCATGGCGGCTGGAGACGGGTCTGGGTCGTGACGCGGTCATGATCCTGATTGCACTGGGTATTGCAGGGGGATATCTTCTCATGGGGATGGCCGGTTCCCTGACCGGCCTGGTATTTCTTTTTCTGTTCTATGGTGTCCGCGGTGTGGCTACACCGGTGTTGAGAAACCAGATCAATGAGATTACCCCGTCAGATATCCGGGCCACGGTGCTTTCCGTCAGGAGCCTGATTATCCGCCTGGCATTTGCATGCCTAAGCCCGCTGCTGGGCTGGCAGGCGGACCGGGCAGGGGTGCCCTCCGCCCTGGTAAATGCGGGATTGTTTTTTATGGTCTTTGGCCTTGGGGCGGCCGCTTATATAATCCACAAGGGGACCTCCTGTGTGCCCCGGGGAGAGATGGTGTACACCCCTCGTGAAACCCGGTCAAACCATCCGTAAACATCCTTGTAAAGAATGTCTCCGGCCTTGGAATCATCCAGTTCTTTTGCAATGTCCCTTACCCTTGAAGGCCCATTTTCCTGGAGAAACCCGGCAATCCGCAATGCCCGCTGGCGGTAGAAGGTCATGATGCCCCGGCGCTTTTCCTGACCGCCGGTATTGGGATCTCCGATACGTTTAGCAAATTCTCCAAGCAATCTCTCCCGCCTGGATTTTGATTTCCGGGGCCGGTATTCTCCGGGGTCAAACAGCACTTGCGCACCGTTGGAGTTCGCATGCGGGTCGATCAGTATGAGACCCAACCCCAGCATTTTGAAAAGTTTGAAAATGTGCCGGCGTTGGCGTTTCAACGCGCTGCAGCTTATCGGCACGCCGACATATACCGCGGACGACATGGACAGCCGGTCAACGGCCTGAAGGACGACCCCCAGGTTAATGGACAGTTTGAGTTCCACGATCACAGGGTCTTCAGTGCCCCGGACGGCAATGACGTCGCATTCCCGGACCTCTCCTTTGACCTCATAGCCCTGGGACTCCAGAAATTGTTTCAACGGCTGGTATAGATCAGATTCCTTCATTAAAAAAAGATCAATATTCCATGTCAATTTCCATGAAATTGAACCAGCACCCGTAATTTGAGGCATGATCCAGTTCGATCTGTACCACCTCCTCATGGCGGCGTTCGATCTCCAGCAGCTTTTCAAAAACCTCCCGGATCGGGCCCTGGGTTTTATCACGGGCATCTGCGTAAAACCGGCTGGTCTCGATTTCAAGCTTCAAGGCACTGCTTAACACCCGCTTGACATCCCCAAGAATGTTTTCCGGGATCTGTTTTCTCATGGCCTCGATCTGCGCCTCGTAAAGATCCTTTGGCGGGATGGATGAGTTTAGCACAGCCGGGTCAATCCGGCCGTCGGCCTTGAGGACCTCCAGGCCGTTTTCAAGAAAATCGATGTGGGACTGCTCATCTTTGGCCAGTGTCTTGAAAATCTCTTTTCCTCTCTCATCGTGTACGATGTCCACAGCAGACAGGTACAAATCCCTGATTTTGGTTTCATATTGTATGGCTGAAAGAAATATCTCTTCAGGTGTCATGGTTCCTCCTCTTTTTTTTATCAGATTTCAAATGGCATCATGCCTGGCTTGCTATAAACATCTGGCCGGGGTTAGACATTACCTTGTAAAAAACGCTGTCGTTCATGCTGGCTGAATTTCTCAATGGCATACCGGAGCATGGTTCTCGGCATATGGGTGCAATATGGTTCTAAAAAGGAAACCGCTAAGGCCTTATCCCGTTTGCCCACCTCCCTGAGCATCCATCCCACGGCTTTATGGATCAGGTCTTCAGGATCTGCAAGCAGCTGCTCTGCGATCAGAAGCGTATCACTGAAATGATCGTTTTTAATAAAATAGAAGGTGGACATGATGGCGATCCGGCGTTCCCATAGAACTGTAGATGTTGCCAGATCATACAATACGGATTTATCCCGGGTAAATAGATAGGCGCCTGCAATATAGGATGCGGAGCTGTCGACCAGGTCCCAGTTGTTCACGTACCGGGTGTTGGCCAGATACATTTGATAGATATGCTCCTGTTTTTTTGTATCGGCCCCTGAAAAATGGGATACCATCAAGAGGAGCGCGAACAGGCGGATTTCATGGTAACCGGATGCCAGCAACTGTTCTGCAACCGGGATCGGCGTTGTTTTGAACCGTTTTACCGCTCGGCGGATCACCGGTACCCGGATGCCCAGAAACTGGTCGCCTTCACCATACTCACCTTTGCCGGTTTTAAAAAACCGCTGGGAATGGGATGCGATTTCCGGATCTGCCAGGTTTATTAAATATTGGGTGATCTCTTTATATGGCATGGGTTGTTTTAATCCCGGGATTGCATTTTAGGGTTAGTCAGCATATATGTTATACCTGTATCGATCATTCAACGCCAGGGGGAAATGAAGAAGCCCATAAAATATACACCGGCCTGTGCCATCATCCCCTATGTGCTTTTCATTATGGCGGTCTGTCTTTCCGGGCATCCCTGTATGGCCAAGGAGCCCCTGACATGGCTGAATTTCGGTCAGATTCCCGCATATATCCAGAAGGGTGATTACACGGGAAAAGGGTTCATCGACCAGACCATCCAATGGATACACAAGACCGCCCTCACTGAATACGAACCCCGTTACCTGAATGTGAACCATAAGCGGTTTAATATTGTTGCCAAGCAGAAAAACAATTGCTACATCGGCTGGAAGACCTTTTCCGATTACCGGACATTTTCAGATCCGTTTGCCATCTGGTTTCCCAGCGGTATCATTATCCATAAAAAAAAACGTGGGGCTTTCGGGCCTCAAGGGGCATTGCTGTCGCTGGAAGATCTGATTCAACGGGATGACCTGAAACTGGGTATTATTGAGGATTTTGCCTATGCGCCGCAGGTACTGGAGATACTATCCGCCCACCAGGATGCAAAACATGTGTATCCCAACATTACCCCGGCCATGCAGATCGATTTGACCATGCTTTTGAACGGGAGGGTGGACTATATCATCGGCTGGCCGTCCCAGCCCATTGTGACCGAGAAATTATATGAGATCCCCAATGAGTTCATATTCTATAATATGAAAGAGGATCAGACCTATCTTTACATCGGGGTGAGCTGCGGTACCTGCGATACCGGAAAACGCGTCATACAAAAGATCAATACCATGTTTAAGAATCCTGAAAATTTTCTGAAGGCCCAGTCCTTCATCGATGAGTGGGTGGTTCTCTCAGACCAGTACAAAACGCTTTTCAGGCAAACCATCGTTGAACGACAGCCCCATCCCCTGGTAACCCACATGGTATACCCACAATAATCACGGGAGAGGTGAATCGGTTACAGACGGGTTGACGGGGTCTGCTCGTCCTGGAGGGGGAGGTGTATGGTAAAGCAGGTGCCCTGGTTCACTTTGGATGCTACTTCAAGTGTGCCCTGGTGGTTCTGGGTGATGATCATATAGCAAACATATAATCCCAGGCCGGTTCCCTGGTCCACCGGTTTCGTGCTGAAAAACGGTTCAAAGATCTTCTGCTGGACATCCGGTGGCATTCCCGGCCCGTTATCCCTCACCTCTATGCAGACGGCCGAATCCGATGGGTATGCATTGAGGGTGAATTCAGGATGATCTGAACCTGCCATGGCTTCTGCGCCGTTTTTAAGGATATTTAAAAATACCTGCTGAATACTGTTACCGTCACAGGAAACCGGGGGAAGGCCGGGGGCGTAGTTTTTAATGACCTTGATTTTTGAAAATGCTGCCGACCTTTTGAAATCATTGGCCATGATCTCAAGGGTTTTATCCAACAGCTGAGTGACGTCGAATCGGGTTTTGGGTGCATTGGTCTTTTTGACATACCGGAGCATATTATTTACCACCGAAGCTGCCCGCTGGCCGGCCTCTGTGATCAGGTTCAGATGGGTCATGATCTTTCGCTTCTTCAGAAAGGTACGGATAGACTCCATGCTGGTCCCCAATTCCCTGGCCACAGCATCGTTTTCGGGAAGATCTCTTAAGATCCTGTTGGAGATAACCTGGGCGTTTTGAATCATTCCACCCAGGGGGTTGTTGATCTCATGGGCCATTCCCGAGGACAGTTTGCCCACGGTAATCATTTTTTCATTCTGGATCAGCACCTGGTTGAACTTGAAACGTTCGGTGACATTCTCCAGCCGGATCACCAGGTTGGCGGGTGCCTGGTTGAGGAGCGGGTAAACCATGATATCCCAGTAGGTTGTTTCCTGGCCGTCATGTCGTATTACCTCGGTTAGTTTGACAGGTGACCGGCTTGAACGGGCTTTTTCAAGTATTTCTGCGTGGTCGGTCATGAATGGAAGAACCGTGGTCAGGGGGTTGCCCAGCGCCTCAGCTTCACTGATCCGGCTGATATTCTGGGCCTCACGGTTCCACTGGTTCACGCACCCGTTGGCGTCTACACCGATGAGCAATGCAGGCATGTTGTCGATAATGCTTTTTAACTGGTTTTTCAACTGCCTGAGCTCATCCTCGTATACCTGCCGTTGTTCAAGGCTTTCCAAAAGTTTGAGCCGCATCTGATTGATGGATCGAATCAGCAATTCAAACAGATCGATGTCTTTTTCCCTGACCGGGTTCCGGTGAATGGCCAGGGGCAGCTCAGGCCGTTCCGGGTTAAAGTGCTTGAAGTAGTCGGTTATGGCAACCAGGTGCCTCATGATCAGGTATTGGAAAATGAAGAAGATGCACAGTGACACAATAAAGGTTTTGAGCCCCTGGGTGACCAGGATGATGAGAATCCGTTCCTTTAGCCGTTGAATCACTTTCTGGGTGCTGGCAATCACTGTCAGGGAGCCGACCGGTATCTGGGTCGGTCCGTAGGAGAGGTGTAGCTCACGGACAATGCCGTTCTTTTCCGGCGGGACACCCAATGCGGTCACGTTGTTGTGGGTTGAGCCTTTTAGTTCACTGATATTCAGAAAAACCACGCCCGGAAGTTTCATCACCCCTTCAAGGGTGCGGATGACCTGATCATGGTTGACATCCCATAGACTTGCTGCAAGAGGTTCCGAGTAGGCGCTGCTGATATAATCCAGGTTATTGTATATCTCATCCAAATCTTTGGTATAGTCATCATACAGCTGGATGGCCGCGCTCACGACAGTAAATATGGAACTGCAAAGGATAATATAGAACAGGAGCCTGAGTGAAAGTCTGTAATTTCTGGGGGCTTTTGAAGGCTCTGACCGATTCATCCGAAATGTACTAAACCAATCCTGTGGATTAGTCAACCCAGGGTCATCTCATTTTCCCCCTTAAAGGCTGCCGGAAGTCCCCTCATGGACAGATATGCCAGCAACAGGCCCAGGATGATCATTCCCCACTCACTCAGGCTCGGGATATCGGGACTGTCCATGCCAGGTCCGCCAGGGTCTGTTATTACACCGTTGGGGCTGAGATCATGGTCTCCTCTCATACCGTCTGTAAAATGGATGGTGATCTCAGTTCCCGATATCACGGCACCGGTATTGCTGATGCTGTCATAAAGGAAATCATACCATTGATTGACCGGGTTGTCCGGTGTGGGGCCAAATTTCCAGAATGAGTTGAGACCGGTCCCAAAGGGCAGGATCATGGTCAGGGTCGTGGCGTTCCCAGGGGAAATCCCTGTAATGCGAAACGAGAAAAATCCAAAGGGAAAATCGATGTGCAGCGGCGCATTCCCCGGAGATGGATTTGACACGGCATGAACGTTTTCAAGGCGGGCAGGGTGCGGGCAAACCAGTGTGACATAGGCCGATCCGTCATCGGAATGCAGTGAAGCCACATGGGGCTGGGTCATGTCGGCAATACCATCGCTGTTTCCGTCATACCCGGGGTCAGTCCCGTCTGGTCCTGACTCCTGGATATTGGAAACCCCGTCTCCATCAATGTCGGTATTGATCAGGGTGACCTGGTAATCTTCCACCTCTCCGTCGGAAGCCGGCCCTGTGTAAGGAACGGAACCATCTGTCGTACACCTGAATCGGGCATGGGTGTTTCCGGGCATGGCGCCGGCAGGTACAGGGAATGTCAATGGGTTGTTACCGGTATTCAGTGGATATCCGTTGAAAATGTGTTCGCCGGCGTCATCCCAGTCGCCATCAAGATTGAAGTCGATCCAGGCACTAAGGTCACAAGGTGCACTGGCCTGGACCGTCAGGGCGGCATTCTCTCCGGCCACGGGACTGGAATGAAATATGACCCCGTTGCCATGACCACCGACCCCGCAGGTGCCGAATGTATGGGTACCGGTATTGAGATCATCCCCATCTGATCCGGCCGCCGGCTGCCCATCAGTTTCGGCATCCACACATGATCCCAGATAGACTGTGCTGCCCAGGGTGTGGTTGGGGCCATTGCTTGCCAGAAGTGTGGGAAAGTCCGGATCAGGCGCATCCCCGAAATCGGATACCGTGACCACTGTCACCGGGTGGTCCTCCACTTCGCCGTCCAGGGCAATGCCCGTCGGCAGGGTTGAACCTGTACTGGAAAATCTGAATCGCACAAAGGTGGTTCCCGGAACGGCATCAGATGGAACCAGGAAGCCAAGGGTCTGGCTGCCGGCAAAGAGATCAGCGCCATTGATAACGTTTTCACCCGGATCAAGCCAGTCACTGTCCTGGTTCATGTCTATCCAGACATTCAGTTTGCCGGGTGCTGAAGCGGTCACCACCACCTCTGCCTGTGCCCCGACAACCAGGTTTTGGGTGAAAACCACCCCGTCTTCGTCGCTGGTTCCGTTCAGGTCATCCCCATCCGCACCTGTACTGGGAAACCCGTCGAGCTCGGCATCCGCATCCGTACCCAGGAAAAACCCCGGAACCACACGGTGACGGGCACCGTCCTGGGTAAAAAGGGAGGGGTAACCGGTGGCCGGGGCATCACCATAATCCAGTGTGGGGCAGTGCCACTTGGCAATAAACGATGACGGGGTATTTCCTGCAATGGTGAAATATCCGCCCACATAGAGCGCAGCACCGGCACCGTCATCAAAGACCGTTAACGCATCACCATGATACCCGAGTCCTTCGCCCAGGGCTGACCATGCGGTGCCGTCCCAACGGGCAATTCCCCATACATCAATCCCTCCGGCTGTGGCAAAGTCCCCTGCAGCATAGAGCACAGTTGTGCCGCCGTCATTGTAAGCCGCCATTGCTTCGACCTCGTCACTCATGCCGCTGCCAAGGCCGGACCATGCGGTGCCGTCCCACCGGGCGATATGGGCGGCTGAAATGCCCCCGGCATTGACAAAATCGCCCCCTGCATACAGGGCATCGCCAGATCCCAGGTCTACTACTGCAAGAGACTCCACCTCATCATCAGTGCCTGAACCCAGGGCCGACCATGCGGTACCGTCCCATTTTGCCACATGGTTTGCCGAATTCCCACCGGCAGAGGTGAATTCACCGCCGGCATAGAGGGCCGCTCCGCCGCCGTTGTCAAATACGGCCAGCGCTTCGACATCACCATCAAGACCGGTCCCAAGTGCTGACCATGATGCGCCGTCCCACCGGGCAATATAACCGGCAGGAACACCGCCTGCCCGATCAAACTCTCCACCGGCATACAGGGCACTGCCTGAACCATTGTCAAATACTGCCAGGGCCTCAACAACCGGGTGTGAAATGCCCAGTCCCGCGCTGGCAGCGACGCCTGTTCCGGGCGAGGACCATGATGTGCCGTCCCACCGGGCAATACCGGACACCACCATGCCGCCTGCCCGGTTAAACTCACCCCCCACGTAAAGTGCGTCACCGGTACCGTCATTAAAGACCGTCATGGCATAAATAACCGGAAACGGGGGATCAAACCCCGGGCTGCAGTCCAGTCCGGATCCCAGGGCCTCCCAGGATGTGCCGTTCCATCTGCCCACCCCTTTGATTGGTATATCCCCAGCCGCGGTAAAGCTGCCGCCGGCATAGAGCGCAGGGCCGCTGCCGTCATCAAACACCCCGAGGACGGACACCGGGTTGTTAAATCCTTCCAGCAGGCTGCCGGGGGGGATCACGTTATCCCAGGATGTGCCCTGCCATTGCCCGAGAAAGCTGACTGGCTGTGTGCCGGAAAAATTAAAATCCCCGCCGGCAAACAGCCGGGCACCGCCGGTGCCGGGGTCAAACTCGCAAAGTGTCCAGACAAAGTCATCCAGACCGCTGCCTACAGCAGACCATGCTGCCCCGTCCCACCGCGCGATGTTTTCGGTCGGAACACCACCGGCAGTGGTAAAATAGCCCCCGGCATAGAGGGCAGGACCGCTGCCGTCATCAAACACGGCCATGGTGATCACCTCATCATCAATACCGGCACCCAGAGTCGACCAGCTTGTCCCGTCCCATCGGGCAATGGCCTGGGCGGGGACGGCCGTCGGGCCCGGATCGTATGCTGTCGTGAAAAATCCACCCGCATACAGGGCGTCACCTGTACCATCATCATATACGGCAAGGGATTCAACCCAGTCATCCATGCCATCCCCAAGAGCGGACCAGGCAGTGCCATCCCATCGGGCAATCCCATATGCTGACGTGCCGCCTGCTGTCTCAAATGCCCCCCCGGCATACAGGGCCGGCTGTCCCGGGCCTGCGCCGTCTGCATCAAACACCGTGAGTGCCAGGACCATATCACTCATACCGGTTCCCAGTGCCGACCAATTGGTTCCGTCCCATCGTGCGATGCCGTTCACGGTCACACCGCCTGCCGTGATGAAATCCCCGCCAACATAAAGGGCTTGAGTATTGGGGCCGGTGCCGTCCTCATCATGGACGGCCAAGGCCAGGACCGCACTATCAATGCCGACAAAACCTCCCACGGCCGTCCATGTCGTGCCGTCCCATTTGGCCAGATGGGTGGCCGGCATACCGCCGGCTTCGATGAAAAAACCGCCGGCATATAGTGCGGGCCCTGAACCGTCATCAAAAACGGCCAGGGTGTAGACTTCGCCATAGATCCCGGCGCCCAGCGGGGACCATGTGGTGCCGTCCCACCTGGCAATACTCAGGGCAGGTATGCCGCCTGCCGTTTCAAAAAGCCCGCCCACATACAGGGCTGTACCGGTGCCGTCGTCAAATGTGGTACTTGCATATACCGGCCCGTCCGGGCCTGGAGATCCAAATCCTTCTGCCCATCGGCAGTCTGATACATTATAGGCTTCTGAAACCGGTGAAGATCCGGGATTGCGGTCGAAGCGCTTCACGTGATTGAATCTTTCCGGGCTGGTTCGGCTGCGCCAGGCGGTCTGCCGTGCCTTGAGTGTTGACTTGGCGGAAGGATGATCAATGGATTTTCGGTCTTTAAAAGCGGTGTATCCAATATTTGCGTGAAGCATGAGAAGGCAGAAAAGAATACACAGTGCAATAGATCCGTGTCTGAACTGCTGGCTGATGTGAATACTCATCCTTTTTTCCTTTGGGGGTTATGGGTTCAAGAGGTATCGGGGCATGGAGACCGGGCCCTGTCAGGCCAGCCTGCGGCAGAACTTGAGTAACGGCCTTTCCATCCATTGATAACTGATCATTCCGAGAGCAATGGAAGTTATAAACAGGACAGGTATCATGACGGCATTGTCATAGATTGAGTCCAGTGAGAACGGTTGCCAGAGCCTGCCCATGGCACTCAGGGTCAGCAAGTGGGACAGATAGATCGAGTAGGATGCATCACCGAGCCTGACCAATGACCAGTGGGCAGTCCATCCTTTTCTCTCCGCATGGGTCAGGCAAAAGACAATCACCATGGCAGGGGCGCCAAAGATGAGGACCCTCCACCAGTGCTGGGGTTCAATATGGCCTGTTATGGCATGATAGCAGCCGTATCCTGTTAAGGACAGGAGAATGGCCAGACCTGCAGTGAATATCAACGGGCGAGCTGACGCCCGGCCAGGGGTTTGAAAGTAGATCAGGGCAATGAAACAGCCGCCGATGAATTCCAGAGTCATGGGGTGGAACATGACGTTTAATGCCGGATGGTTAAAGTTTAAGCCGACATTCAACAGCAGGACGATCAGCCCCCATATGAATAAAATGCGGGGCGCGTGCCGTTCAGGGCACAAAATCAGGATAAAGAAGAAAACCAGATAAAAATAGATTTCGTGAATGAGGGTCCAGCCGACCATAAGAAGGGGGAGCTGGTCCGAGGGAAAAAGCAGGAATGATGCAAGAATATTCATTGGCTCACCCTGACTGCTGTTCACCCAGCCGGGTGAGATCAAAAAGACAAAAAGGACCAGGATGCTGTAGAACCAATAGGCAGGATAAATTCTCGAGACCCGGCGGTACAGGAATATAAAAGCATGTTGGTGCACCTTGAATTTGTTCCGGGCCACAGTGATCATGACAAAGCCACTGATCACAAAAAAGAGATCAACACCCCACATACCGAATTGAAAAAGGCAGTGGAGCAGAGGGGTCGAACCCCCGTATTTTTTTTCGATAATCACCAGGTGAAACAATACAACGGATAATGCGGCCACTCCCCTCAACGACTGAATGTTTTGTATTTTTTCTCTGGTCATCCTTATTTTCCGCTTTAGCAAATCCAGTTGCAATGCCCACCCGGTCAATTGTTATGCGGGGCATTTTGTTGCAATCAACGGTCACCGGCACATGAATGATACCGTACTCTTATTTAAAAGATATGTGGAAATCAAGCGCTTTTTGCGCCCGTTCTTCAGGAGTTGGCGGGCAACTGACCTGTTGTGTGAAAAGGGTTTACGACGATACCACGTCGTGGTATTCTGATTTGAAATTCCTTTTATTCCAACCGATTACATAGGAGGATGTCATGAGAAAAGTATTGATTCTCGGCGCTGGCGCCGGGGGAACCATTGTTGCCAATATGCTGCGGCATCAGATCCCGGAATCTGAGCTGGAGATTACGATTATCGACAAGGATGAACAGCATCATTACCAGGCGGGATACCTGTTTATACCCTTTGGGGTATATTCCCCGGATGATGTGATCAAATCCAAAAAGGAGTTCATCCCCCAGGGGGTGGAATTCATTGTGGACCAGGTGCATAAGATCGATCCGGATCAACGCCGGGTTGAAACACTGGCCGGCCAATATGACTATGACTGGCTCGTGATTGCCACGGGGTGCGACATCGCCCCGGATGAGGTGGAGGGCATGCAGGAGAGCTGGCAGGAGGATGTTTTTGATTTTTACACCCTTGAGGGGGCCACC
>QZLA01000271.1 GCA_004796375.1 Desulfobacteraceae bacterium | reverse complement strand
TCGCTGAACAGTTTGACTTTTCCGAATTCACCATCAAATCCGGGATCGATATTGACATTCCCGGACCGCATTTTTTCAACGGCCTGGGCCAGGAGGGGGATGCCGATGGTTTCCAGGTCGGATAACGGTGAATTGAGAAGGATCTCAAGCTCCGGTCCCAATGTCTCCAGGGCTTTATGATAATGCAGGTTCACTTTTTTGGTTTTCGGACCCACCTGGAATATTTCGGACAGAATTTCGGCCAGGGGTATGATGTAGCTGAATTCATGCCGTGCTTCCGGCCTGTAGCCTTCTGGCCGGCGGGCCAGTTCCTGGACCCGGTACAGGACACCCAGGGTTAACGGTTTGTTGCATTCAGGACAGATTCCCCCATAGGCCAAGGTGTCTTTGGGGTTCAGGCAGATATTGCATTTGCGATGTCCGTCAAAATGGTACTTTCCCTCCTCGGGATACATGTCCAGGGTGCCGCCGTACCCCTGGGGGTCCTTTCCCGAAAGGGCATCCCTGATTTGAAAATAGTCGGGTTCCCTGTTGAATACCGTTGCATTACGCCCGAGATACATGGGCGAATGGGCATCAGAGCTTGAGATCAGGCGACGGTCGTCCAACTGGGGGATCCGCCAGTTCATGGGCGGATCTGAAGATAGACCGGTTTCCACGGCGAAAATATGATGGCTCAGGGACCCGAAACATTCTTCAATGGTATCAAATCCCGATTTTGAACCAAACAGCGAGAACCATGGCGTCCAGATATGGGCCGGAATAAAAAAGCCGTTTTCATTGATTTCGAGCATGATCTCAAGAAGGTTGGCGGCATCCAGTCCCAGGATGGGGCGGCCGTCGGATTTGATGTTTCCAATGCTGTCCAGCCGGGCATTGAACCGCTCCACACTTTCGATATCCGGAAAATAGACCAGGTTGTGATTTTTTCTTACCCGGTCATCTTTCTTATAGATACTGCTGATTTCAGTCTGGAGAATAAAGCGTACGGGCCGTCTGCATGATGGCGGAATGTCCGGATCGATTTGTCCGGCGATATCTTCACGAAGTTTAAACAGGCCGGGTTCCGCCTCAACCAGTTTTTCCCGGATCTGATCGATCCAGTCCGGATAGGTGAAATCACCGGTTCCGACCACATGGATCCCTTTGAGCTGGGCAGCTTTGTAAAGGTTCTCAAAATCAAGGTTTTTGGCCGTTGCACGGGAATATTTCGAATGGATATGAAGATCAGCAATAAATGTCATGAATCGTGTCCTAAAAAATAATGAACAAGGCTTTATATTTACATGATTTTAATTTACTTTAAAAGGCAGTTTCTTTGAATGTGCATTTCACGGGGGTAACACCCATCAAAGGGGGAAAACAGGGCATGAACTCAACCCACTATCACCTGCTGGCTTTGGCCGAAGACAGTGAAATTGAAATCGTTTGCCAGGTATTGAAATCGTTTGATCAAGTCATTGTGACCCATGTCGGAACCGCACTTGAGGCGCTGGACTGCCTCTGGGAAACCGATTTTTTCCTGGCTGTTTTCAGCAGGGACATCCCTGAAAAGGAACGCCTGGAACTGGAATCTCTTTTGCGGAAAATTTCAGATACCCGCCGTCTGAACCGGGTGCCCATTCTACTGCTCGAACCACCCGGGCAGGAACTGCCGGATGACAGTGAATATGGGAAAATCAGGATGGATTTTCTCCAGTTACCGCTCAAATCCCACTATTTAAAATCAAGGATCCGCACCTATCTGGACCTGCATACGCAAAGAAAGGCGGTGGAGCAGAGTATTGCCGAGCTGGATAACATGTTCCACCGGTTCGCGATGAACCAGGACATGACCAATGATTACCGCCTGAATCAGCAGAGGACGCTTCACCTGACCGCTGCAGCGGCCAAAGACCTTTCCCAGCCCCTCAGGCAGCTCACCGGGAGCGTCCAGCAGCTGGACCGGCAGGTGGATATCCCGTTCAGGCTCAGACAGTCATTTTCGGGCATCCGGTCTGCTTCCAACCGGATCACCAATATCATCAAGTCCATACAGGCCAATATGATCTCTGAGGAGATGGTGTTCGGGGCACCTGCACTCAAGGAACTGAGGCAGATTTCAACCCTGGCGGTGATGCCCCTTGAACATGAGTTCAATATTCTGAGCCATGCCATGAAAGGGGTGACCTCACGGGAGGTGATCCGGGTAAGAACCGTGGAGGAAGCCATGGAAACGGTAAGCAGCGGGCCCGTGGATCTTGTATTTATCAGTGACGATCTACCGGGGGATCAGGGATATGAACTCCTGGAGTATTTTAAGCAGGGATATTTGGAGCTTCCCGTTATATATACCGTGGGCCAGACTGACCAGGAACGGGGCGTCCGGGCAATTTCCAAAGGCGCGTACAACTTTCTGGCCAGGGAAAACATATCCAGTGCCATGATATGGGCCCTGATTTCAGGTACGTTTGAAAAAGCGGCCATGGTCAGGGAGATTGAGGACGCCCAGAGCCGGATCACCATGATCTCCAGGAAAGATCCCCTGACCCGATTGAACAACCGGGAATGCTTTGATGATACCCTTGATACGGAGCTGGCCAAATCCAGACGCTATCACCTGCCCCTGTCCATCCTCATGATGGATTTTGATGATTTCAAGCAGATCAACCAGACCCATGGATTCCTGGCCGGGAATCAGATTCTCACCACCTCGGCATCCATCATCAAACGGATGGTCCGGGGTCATGATGTGGTCTGCCGATATGGTGGGGAGGAGTTTGGTGTGGTACTGCCCAACACCTCGGATGAGGGCGCACGGGTGCTTGCTGACCGGATCAGGAACCGGATGAAGCAGCATGATTTTTATTGGGAGGAGGCACTGATCAAGCTGACCGTCAGTGTCGGCCTGGCCTCCTTTTCCCCTGAGCGGGAAAATGGCAAGGACACCCTGGTAAAAACAGCAGTGGAGGCGCTGACAAAGGCAATGAATCTGGGCGGAGACCAGGTGGTCAGCGTACAATCATGATTGGAAACATCGCTACTACAGAGATTGAAAAGGATTGCATATGACGGGATACAATCAGGCGCAGCAGGAAAAAATCAAGGCGTGGGACAGCGCCGTTTCAGATACCGTTCAACTGGACTGCAGACTCACCGGTTCGGAACAGGACGGGTCATTTGAAGCCCTGGCAGATCAATTGGAGCAGTTGGCCCATCATGTTAACATCAAGCGGTCCAGGGAACCGGTCATCCGGTTTGAAAAGAATCTGCCCGGCCTGCTGATCAAGGATAATATCCTCTATTCGGCCCTGCCCTTTGAGCGGGAACTGGGCGTGTTTCTCAAGGGGCTGGGCTGGTTAAATGACCTTCCCGGGATCGATGATGATATCAGGAAACTTTTAGAGGCACTGCCATTTAATGTGCCGCTCAAACTTTATATTGCACAGGCCTGTCCCCATTGTCCTGCCCTGGTGGAGACCACCATGCTGCTGGCCATGCACTCGGAAAAGATTCTTTTGGAGATTATCGACGGGAGCATGTTTGTGAAAGCCGCACAGGATGACCAGGTGATGGCCGCACCCTGCCTGATCCTGGATAACGATTTCAGATGGACCGGGCAGGTCTCCGCACTGGAGATCTGCAGGATGATGGGCAGCCGAGACCCTTCCCAGCTCAGCACGCAATCCTTGAGGAGTATCCTTGAGGATGGCCGGGCATCCTGGATCGCCGATCAGATGATCGAAAGGGACGAAATTTTTGAGGGATTTTTCGGGCTGCTTCTCCATGAGATCTGGTCTGTCCGGCTGGGGGCCATGGTGATTGTCGAACAGCTGGCCGAGGAGAAACCGGACCTGGCCAAATCCCTTTGTGATCGGCTTGTGTCGGAGTTTGAGCGCCACCCCGTCACCATCCAGGGGGATATCCTGTATGCTCTCGGGGAGGCCGGAAGCCTTGAAACCATTGGCGATATCGAAAAGCTGCTGGAAACCATTGGGGAGGAAGAGCTAAAAGAAGCCGGTCTCGAGGCCCTTGAAAGCCTGAGGGAGCGCTTCTGATTCCCGGGATTGACAATAAATTGAACCATGATGATCTTATAACTGATTTAGAAATACTCATCAGAGGCAAAACAACAACCATCACATCTTCAGGAGAACCAGATGAAGCATATCAACTATAAAGACATTCCCCCCATTCAGATGGAGAACGACCAGGTAAAGCATGTGGCCGGGCGCCTCTTGATCGGCAAAGAGGATGGTGCGTCCAATTTTACCATGCGCTGCTTTGAAATGGGACCCGGCGGACATACCCCGCGGCATACCCATGAGTGGGAGCACGAGGTATTTGTCCATCAAGGGCACGGTCAAGTGCTGTTGGATGATACCTGGCATGATATGTCCCCCGGATCAGTGGTATTTGTCCCGGGCAATGTGGAACACCAGTTCAGGAATCCCACCGATTCCACCCTGACGTTTCTGTGCCTGATTCCGTCAGGCCCGCCGGAGCTGTAACGGCAATGCGGACCTGTGTGGCAAAGGAGGGCCGGTTCCAGGTCGGCATACACCATCCCCGGTTTACAGTTAAAAATCAGCGGGAGGGGGAGTACCTGGCGGTGCTCGGCAAGCTGGACCTCATGGAACCGGTTTACAATCAGGCCAATTTTCCGGATGGGGATGTCCACGAGCCCGGTGCTGACCGGATTTATGAAATCCACAACCCGCTGGGGTTCAGGGGAACCACTTTTATTAACAGTGCCTGGGCGGACCGGGCGGCTGCCAACCCGGATCAGATCAGGCTGCCGGAAATCGAACAGGCCTCATTTAATGATGCCATGGAATCCTGGCTGAAGACCCAGGGAACGACAGCAGGGCTGGATGACGCCAAAAGAAGGAGTCTGTTTGAACATCTTCCCCATTCGGTACAGGTGGCTGTTGCAGGGACATCGGCAGATCCAAAGGATCTGAAAACCCTGGCGGTTATGGCCTGTGATCTGCTGTTTGATGACAGCGGAAAGATGCCTGTCGGAATGGGGTTTGCCGTCAATAACCACGGGGTGCCCGTTGCAAAGGTCAACGACCATGCCCTGTTCGAGGCGCTGGTCAACAATCCGGTGCTGCCGGATGATTACAAACAGGCCATGGTGCTCACGCCCGGCGTCCAGGGGACCAATGAAATCGTGGGTGAATACGGTACCCCCCAAAGCGCCACCCATGTGTTTGAATACCTGAGGCGGAACAGCTATATACCCTGGGGACACTATGCATCCAACATGGCCAATGACCGGGTCCGTTACCGGGCGGCGGATTTGACCGTGCCGGATATGACCGGGTTGAGGCACCTGTATTATCAACGGATTTTTCTTCGGCTGGCCGGGCAATTGGGGCTTGCCCAACACATCCCGAAAAAAGAGTTGACCCCGGATGAACTGGAAGATTTAAGACAACAGATCCTTGATGCCCTGTCACGGGAGAAAGGGGTTTCACTTGAGTTTAATACGTCCCTGTGGGGGTGGAATTTCGGCTTTCAACTGGCCCATACCGGATACCGGCTTCATGCCTCTCATCAGCAGTGCCACCAGCAGAATGCCATGATTCCCGGACTGGTGGAAACCGGTCTGGGACAACCCATGCACAGTTTTTCATGCGGTGACCTGGTGGATGAATTTGTCAGGGACTACCGCCGGCAGACAGGGGTCTCGTTTTTTGAAAACTATATCAACGCCATCCGGGAAAATTTACGCACAGATGGCAATGCCTCAGGTCCAAAGAATCTGGTTGTCCATGAGGACGAATATTCCATGTTGTTTGTTCCCAAAGGCCAGGTGTGCGAGTGGGAACTTCAGCTGATGCCGAAATCTCCTTGCGGGAATATTCTTGAGGCGGGAACGGCACTGCGTCGCTCCCTGGACAGGGGGATCCTGAAAGCGCTTCAAACACTGGAAAGCTTAGGGGCCAGACTGGTGACATCCATTGAATATGCCAAACGGTTTAACTCGGATAACACAGACCAGCGACTGCTCTATGCCTTCATCCCCAGGCTGCCCCAGGCACCGCCCACCTTCTCCGAGGCACAGTTCAGGTGGATCTGCGGATGCTATCCCGAAGATTTTGCCCAGGCCTGCCGCAAGGTGGGGGCATCAGGCTATAAAAAGGAGGTGAACCATGATTCTTCATGATTTTATATATTCGTGGGATGGGAAAACCCATGCGGATGAAAAGCCGGTGGCCTGGTGGCCGGGGTCTTACCGGGTCAGGATCGTCAAGCTGGATTCCGGCCATGAAGGGGTGAAGTTTATTAAACCCATGGCCGTCATTCTGAAAAACAACAGTTCCGGCACCTCCTTGAGAAACTATATTGAGAACTTTGCTAAAAAGATGTCCCGCCAATACGATCTGGAACTCGAAAAAACGCTTTGGGTGGAGTTGGATGACGGGTTGAAGGTGGCCCGGATCAATGAAAAACGTCACCTCCAGAACGGGCCGTTGTACCTGGTGGACTGGCGTGAAGCCCGGCCCAATGAGCAGGAGATGCTTAAACCCTTTCTGAAAGATTTCGAATAAACAAAACCGCCGGTCACCCATACTGTCTGTTGGATGACCGGCGGTTTGATTAGATCCCGATTGTATTAAATCCCTAAACGGACCGCTTAAACAATTCCCTGATCCAGCATGGCGTCAGCCACTTTTACGAAGCCGGCGATATTGGCGCCATTGACGTAGTTGCCCGGTGTGCCGTACTCTTCGGCGGCTTCCACACAAGCCAGGTGAATGGCGTGCATGATGCCTTTGAGTTTGGCTTCCACCTCATCACGGGACCACTTGATCCGCATGCTGTTCTGGGACATTTCCAGGCCGGAAACGGCGACGCCGCCGGCATTGGCTGCTTTGCCCGGGGCATAGAGCAGTTTGTTGTTCAGGAAGATGTCAACACCGTCCGGTGTGGTGGGCATGTTGGCGCCCTCACTGATCACGCATACCCCGTTATCGGTTAGGTTCTGGGCATCCTTGGCATTGATCTCATTTTGGGTGGCACTCGGGAATGCACAGTCCGCTTTATGGTTCCACAGCGGATTAAAGTCGTCGGCACCGTCCAGCGGGGTGTACACCGCATTGGGATATTGGTCGACATATTCTTTGATCCGACCACGTTTCACATTTTTCAGGTACATGACATGGAGAAGTTTGTTATCGTCTATGCCTTCCTCATCATATATATATCCGGATGAATCGGAAAGGGTCACCACCTTGCCGCCGAGCTGGTTGATTTTTTCTGTGGTATACTGGGCAACATTACCGGAGCCGGAAACCAGGCATATCTTATCCTCAAGGCTTTCATTCCGGGTGGCCAGCATCTCCTGGGCAAAGAACACGGCACCGTATCCGGTGGCTTCCGGCCGGATCAGGCTGCCGCCCCAGTTCAGGCTTTTTCCGGTCAGGATGCCGGCAAACTGGTTGTTGAGTTTTTTATACATGCCGAACAGGTACCCGATCTCACGGCCGCCCACACCGATATCACCTGCCGGAACGTCGGTGTCCGGGCCGATATGGCGGTAGAGCTCAGACATGAAGCTCTGGCAGAACCGCATCACTTCATTATCGGATTTCCCTTTGGGATCAAAGTCGGATCCGCCCTTGCCGCCGCCCATGGGTAGTGTGGTCAGGGCGTTTTTATACACCTGCTCAAAGGCCAGGAACTTGAGGATGGAAAGGTTTACGGACGGGTGAAAGCGAAGACCGCCTTTATAAGGGCCGATGGCAGAGTTCATCTGGATTCTGTATCCCCGGTTCACCTGGACCACCCCCTGGTCATCCACCCAGGGGATCCTGAACTGGATCACCCGTTCAGGCTCGATCATTCTCTCCATGATGCCTGCATGTCTGTACTCGGGGTTCTTGTCAAGGACCGGTTTGACAGACTCTACAACCTCACTGACAGCCTGGTGAAACTCTTTCTCATACGGATCTTTCGCATTTACAATGTCCATAATTGCATTCATGCTTCTCTCTCCACTAAAATAATTTTGTTGATTACCCTTCTTTTTACCACAATTTCATCAATTTTACTTAAATTTTCTCAGCGATAATTGATGATCTCCTTAATAATTTTGTGAAAAAATTACGGGCTTACTAATACATTGTCAAAAAGGGATCGTCAACAGTAATCTTGCATATTTTTTGCGAACGTTGTTTAGTATAATCATTTGATTTTTAAATGTTTTTTGCTGATTTCGTATGGTGGTTGACAAAGGCGAAAAACCCCTATAGATTAAGAGCCTTTACCCAGGTGAAACCACCGGGTAACTTCTATCAGAGGGAACAGCATGGCAAAGATTCCGGAATCATTCCAAAACGCAACCGATCCAAGCTCAAGTGGGGACAAGGACCTCCACCGATTGGAGACACTTGAGACAATGCCCTCAATGGGCGGCGTGCTGTTCAAAGGGTTTCTCCTGTCCATGCTGCGGCCCAAGAAGCCTTCCAGTCATACCCGGCTTGAATACTCCGGGATTTTGATCCAAGGAGTGGTTGCCGATCCTGTAAAACTGGACCGGTTCCGGCAGGTTTGCCAAAGCCCACGGGATAATCGCCTTCTGCCGCCGGTGTTTATACAGTCCATGTTTGTACCGCTGCTCGGCAGATACCTGACCTCCTCCATGTTTCCATTAAGCCCCATGGGCCTGATCCACACCCGGCAGCAGATCACCCAGTATGGTCCCGTTAAAGAGGATGCCGCCCTGGATCTGTTCTGCGGTTTGAAAGCGATGCGAAACGTGGAAAAAGGTGTGGAACTGGATTTTGGTCTGGAGGTTACAGCCCAGGGTGAAAAGGTGTGGATGGGGCGGTCTGTTTTCCTGATCAAGACCGGTTCTACATCAGGACCCAGGTCCGGGGCTTCTCCAAGCAAAGCCGGGCAAGATCCCACGGCGGACACAGGTCTGCCTGTACAATACCGTTTCAGTGCAAATAAGCACACAGGGCGTGATTATGCAAAAGCCTCGGGTGACTACAACCCCCACCATCTGTATCCCTTGTTTGCCAAAGCGCTGGGGTTTAAAACCAGTATTGCCCACGGTATGTGGACCATGGGCCGGACCCTGGCCGCTCTTGAGGATGAGGTGTTCTCCAAAGAGAAAAGCAATATATTTCCACTGGTGATCGATACCGGTTTCAAACTGCCGGTATACCTGCCCGCCCCCCTGACACTGGGGTATGCGTTCCAGTCAATGGGTCAGGCTCAGGAAGGGCAGAAACAGAAAGATGCTCCGGATTCAGCAGATCTCGAATTTGAAGTGTTGAATGCCGATACCCGGCTTCCCCACCTCAAAGGCCATGTCCAATACCGGGCCGCTCTCCTTCATGGCAGTTCTGACCGGGTGTCGGCATAGCGATGCTGGGCGCTGTTCTTGCAATACTGGCGGCGGTATTCTGGGCATTGGCCGTGATCCTGTATAAAAAGAGCGGGGACCTGTTTTCGCCCCTGAGCCTGAATCTGTACAAAAGTATTGTCGCGTTTGTACTGGTCGGGGCGACCATGGCACTGCTCGGTGTGCCGCTTTTTCCTGATGAACCCCTGGAGCACTGGGCCCTGCTGACCCTGTCCGGCCTTTTGGGGATCACCCTTGCCGACATGTTTTTTTTCATGGCCCTGTCCCGCCTGGGTGCGGGCCTGATGGCCATTACCGAGTGTGCCTATCTTCCCTTTATGATATTATTCTCCTTTGTTCTTCTCTCGGAGACGCTCAGTCTGGCCGGGATCCTGGGAGGGGTACTGGTGCTGAGCGCCATTGTTATCGGCACGGTGTTTGGGGAACAGGGAATGGGGAAAGCGCCTGGTCAGCCTGAGAAAACCGAGAATTCAAAGGAGATCGCCACCGGTGTCGTTCTCGGGTGCGTGTCCATCGTATTCCTGGCCCTTGGCATCATCATGGTCAAGGAGGTGCTTGAAGTCACCAACCTGTTCTGGGCCACCCTGGTGCGTGTGACTGCCGGTATCGTGTCTTTAACACTGATCATCCTGGTGCACCCCAGAAGAAAACAGTACATGGATGAACTGAAGTTTTCAAAGGCATGGCTGGTGGCCCTGCCGGCCTCCATTGCCGGGAATTACCTGGCCCTGATCTGCTGGATGGGTGGAATGAAATATACTTCAGCCTCACGGGCAGCCATTCTCAACCAGATGTCCACCATTTTTATTTTTGTTTTTGCCGCCATGTTCTTGAAAGAAAAGATCACGCCGGCCAAAACAGTGGCCATCTGTCTTGCGGTCAGCGGCGCGTGGCTGACCCTGCTCAATTGATCACTGTTCCCTCCAAAAAGCTTGGGTATTGACAATCGGTCCGGTAACCCTGTATATTCGCCATAAGCTTAAAGGTGCGCTCCTGAAGTGTTAAAAGGAAAGGCGGTGTGAATCCGCCGCATACCAGCCAATGCCGTGATCGGGGACGAGTCTTTCACCATGCCACTGTTCAGCATATGAATGGGAAGGCGCAAAGATGAGGATGAACCGTCAGCCGGAAAGCCTGCCTTGATGTGAGTGGTCGGATTCCTTGCT
This sequence comes from Desulfobacteraceae bacterium, assembly GCA_004796375.1. Classification (GTDB taxonomy): domain Bacteria; phylum Desulfobacterota; class Desulfobacteria; order Desulfobacterales; family Desulfobacteraceae; genus MADRE2. Next base: position 1,082 of record QZLA01000271.1, on the reverse strand, counting down.
GGAACAGGAATCCTGGATATTTATATTCAGGAGAATGTTCATGCAGGAAACATCCCATAAAGACTTTGGTCAAATCATCACCCGCCTGATCCAGAAGAAAAGCCTGAGCCGTGAAGAGGCCCGCCAGGCATTTGTTACCGTACTAAGTAACCAAACCACTGACATGCAGCAGGGTGCATTCCTGGCAGCACTGGCTGCCAAAGGAGAAACCCGCCAGGAGGTTGCCGGCGCCTGGGAAGCGATCTATGAAACCGATACCGTCAAGGTCAGTGTTGATACCGTCGATCCGGTGGTGGACAACAGTGGTACCGGTATGGATACCTTTAAAACCTTCAACATCTCCACCGCGGCATCTATTATTGCAGCAGCGGGAAATGTGCCCATGGCCCGTCACGGTGCCCGCGCCATCACCTCCATGTGCGGGACCGTGGATATGGCTGAAAGCCTGGGCGTTGATGTGGAGTGCCCGGCAGAAGTAGTGGCAAAGAGTATTGAAACCTGTTCCATCGGCCTGTTCAACGGCACCAGCCCCCAGATTCACCCCAATGCCCTGGGCCGGATCCTGTCCCAGATCTGTTTCGGGTCCACACTGAACATTTCAGCGTCCCTGGCCAACCCGGCACTGCCCACCATCGGGGTTCGCGGTGTGTATTCAAGGGATATGATCATGCCTGTGGCACAGGTGATGAAAGAGATCGGATACAAGCGGGCCGTGGTGATTCACGGCATGGTCAATGAAGCCGGTCTGGGTATGGATGAGGCGTCTGTCAGCCATACCACATACGGCGCCCGGTTTTTTAATGACAATGATATTGAACCCTTCGAGATTGACCCCCGGAAATTCGGCATGGGTGCCCATTCAGTGGAGGATCTCAAGCCAGGACCGGACCTTGCGACTGAAACCCGGCGATTTGTCGGCCTGATCCGGAACCGGGAAAATGGCGCCAGAAGGGAAGCGGCCGTATTAAACGCCGGCCTGGTATTCTATGCGGCTGGAAAAACGGACAGTATTGATGACGGCATTCACATGGCAGCAGGCATCCTGGAGTCGGGAAAAGCCTTTGACACCCTTGAAAAGTGGG
>QZLA01000088.1 GCA_004796375.1 Desulfobacteraceae bacterium | reverse complement strand
GGCTTCTGGATGTTTTAGGCTACATGAGCTCACATTAAAAAGCAATAATTGAATCGCATATAGTTTTGTCTGCCCGATTCCAATCCAGGCTTCCCCCATATAAGAGAGCTGCGTGCCCCTCTAATCAATAAAACACAAATCTGTTTGTCCGGTGTTAAAATGTATTGTATATTTGTTTTCGTCAACCTTCTTGTAATGACTGCAGACAATTTTTATGCAGCACAACACGTTAATGTTTAAAATGTCTTCACCTAGTGGAAACAGGAGAGTTTTACGTGACTGAAAAACCGACTTATGAAGAACTTGAAAAACGGATTCTTGAATTGGAACAGGAAAAAGAACAGTTTTTGAGAACTGAAAACAAACTGCGTGAAAGTGAAGACAATTTCAGTAAACTCTTTGAATTGGCTCCCGTACCGATGGCGTATGCCTCTGAAGCCGGCGGGTACAGGGGGACAACTTGGAATTCTGCCTGGTATGGTGCCTTTGGATACCCAAAAGAACAGGCACATGGTCAAAGCGGCAACGACATTGGACTCTGGGTAGAACCAGCAGATCGCCATCGTTTGGTAGAAATGGCAAAACAGCAGAATTACGTTGAAAATTTTGAAGCCTCTTTGCGGTGTTATGATGGAACCGTACTCAATTGCTCTTTGTTCGGTCGATTTATTCAAAAGGACAAAAGCAAACTGCTAATGGTCATATACCTTGATATTACCAAAAGAAAGCAGGCAGAAAAGGAATTAAGAAACCTGCGCAACTTCCTGTCAAACATTATCGATTCAATGCCTTCAATCCTGATCGGGGTGGATGCACAAAACAAGGTAACACAGTGGAATAAAACAACCGAAAAAATGACGGGAATTCCTGCTGGTGAGGCGCACGGGGAATTAATTTCAGACGTATTTCCAGGGATAAAGTCTCAGTTTGGTTTAATCTCTCAAAGTATCCATACAAGAGAGGTGGTGCAGGAGCTTAAATCACCCCGCGACCATGGAAACGTTACCTGTTATGAAGATGTGACCATATATCCTTTGACAAGCAATGGCGTGGACGGTGCGGTTATCCGGGTCGATGATGTCACTGAAAAAGTGAATATGGAGAGGATGATGGTCCAAAATGAAAAAATGCTGTCTCTGGGTGGTCTTGCAGCAGGGATGGCACATGAGATCAATAATCCTTTGGCCGGAATGATTCAAACCGCAGACGTTATTTCAAACCGGATCGGCGGCAGACTTGATGTTCCCGCAAATATCGAGGCAGCCAAAGCGTCAGGCACTACGATAGAAGCCATTCAAAAATATATGGAAATCAGGGGTATCCCATCCATGATCTCCACCATTCGGGAGACCGGGCGGCGAGCAGCCGAAATAGTTGACAATATGCTTAAGTTTGCGCGAAAAGAAGAGGCTGAAATTTCATCATATCATCCAATCGAATTGATTGATAAGACGTTGGAACTCGCGGCAAGTGATTATGACTTAACGAAACATTACGATTTTAAAACCATTGAAATCAAAAAAGATTATGAGGATAATTTGCCGCTGCTTCCCTGTGAAGGTGCCAAAATCCAGCAGGTGCTGCTCAATATTCTCCGCAATGGCGCACAGGCCATGCAGGAGAAAATTGAAGCCAATCCTGATTTTCGTCCTATTCTTTACCTGCGGCTCAAACAGGAAATTAATACAGGCATGCTGCGTATTGAAATAGAGGACAACGGCCCGGGGATGAGTGAGGAAACCTGTCAAAGGATATTCGAGCCGTTTTTTACCACCAAGCCCGTAGGTGTGGGCACAGGCCTTGGGCTGTCAATTTCATATTTTATCATTACGGAAGGTCATGAGGGGCAAATGAGTGTCAAATCAACCCCTGGCAAAGGAACAAAATTCACCATCCAGCTTCCCTTTAGCAGAACCTCTTGACTTTTATCCTTATAATCTGTTTCATATCTTCAACTGTCTAAATATATAAATAGAATTTAATATTCGGATGGGGTATAAACTGGGTGAATGATATTCACCAATAAACAGGGAGAACTATCATGCGCCCTGAGTGTGGCAATGCTCAGGCCTGGCTGCCTGTTGACAAGATGCTCATCGTGATCCTTTTTGTCTTTGTATGCAGTCTGATGTTTTTATTCCTGGGTCATCTGGCATATCAATTTGTGCATGTTTCCTGGAGTGATTTCGTCACATGGATGGGGTGGGGCGGATTGATCTCTCTTCATTTCTTTGTTTGCTTCTGCCTCGTGTTCAAAGCACTGGAAGCAATCTTGCTGCAGCGGTTTCACAGCACTGCCGGGCAGGCGTTCTGCCTGCCTGAAAACATCAAAAGGCAACCCAAAGGAAACAGGCACCCTTACTTGCCTTATGGGGTCATCACAGGATTGCTGGCCGCATCAATTACACTGACCTGCCATGGCATGACACAGGCCTTAAAGCTGCCCGGTGTGAAAGAGGTCGTAATTCATATTAATGACCTTTCTCCTGATCTTGAAGGCCTGCGTATCGTACAGATCACCGATCTGCATGCGACGTCTTCAATGAGGCCCGAAAGGGTCGAGCAGATCGTTGAGCGGGTGAATGCCATTGAACCTGAGGTGATCGTTTTAACCGGCGATATTGTTGATGGCTCTTTCACTGAGATCAATGGGGTTGTAGCACCCCTGGCCAGGCTCAGGTCACGGCTTGGCAGGTTTTTTGTCACCGGCAACCATGAGTACCTTCACAATGCAGATAAATGGACACGGGAGATGGAAGCCCTGGGATTTACGGTTTTATTCAATGAATACAGACTGATTCATCTGAACAAATCGGTACTACTGGTTGGCGGAATTCCTGATCCCAGGGGGGATTCCAATCGACCGGATCCGGCAAAGGCTGCAGGGACAGCCGATCAAGCAGATGTGAAAATACTTCTTGCACACCGGCCGGACACCATCTATGACGCAGCGCCTGAAGGGTTTGACATTCAGCTTTCCGGTCATACCCACGGGGGACAGGTCGGCTTGCTGAGCCTGCTGAGAAAAGTGACACAACCGTTTCAATCCGGTTTGTACCATTTCAAGGATGTGGCTGTTTATGTCAGCAACGGCACCGGATATTGGGGAATCCCCTTAAGGTTCGGGGCACCTTCAGAGATTGCCCATATCGAGTTGACCGGGAATAAAAAGGGGTCAAAGGCGGTGGTTGTGGATAACAGCAGATTCCGTATCCGTGGGGGATGGTAAAACAAAAGAGAACAGGGTTTGCAGTGCTGAG
>QZLA01000365.1 GCA_004796375.1 Desulfobacteraceae bacterium | reverse complement strand
CATGAAAACCGCTGTTATGGATGCATCTTCATCTATTTTACTTTACAAGTCCGGCATGGTTACCCATTTTCTGAGACATTACAAGACCCGCATGGTCAGATCTGCCTTGGAGGAGATCATGAAAAAAGGGTACCCCGGATTTGAAGCATTTAGCAGGTTCGTCAATCAAAACCGGATACACCCACTTGAGATATCAGAAGGTTCCTCGCCATTATCAGGAAAACTGGCGAAACTGGACCAGGGAGAGCGGGATACCATCCATGCGTACCTGCAGGGGAACGGGCATTTTGTCGTGATCGATGACGGCCAGGGGGCTGGGTTCTGCAGGAAACATCATATTCCGTATATCAATGCACTGCTGGTCCCCAGGATTCTTTTTGAGTCAGGTAAAATGTCACATGACCTTTTTGAAGCAGCGTTTAGCAGGATCACCAAAATTGGCCGGTATACACCGCAGATAATCGACTATGCCCGGAATTGTCCCCAAGCAGATCTTGACTGCTTTGAGCCATAGCCTGGGTGGAAGGACCAACGATATAAAGGGAGTAACCATGACATCGAAATTGAGCAAACTTGCACAGGGCGCATCGGCTCAGAGTGAAAATAACTTTTGGTCTATTTTCAGCAGTACCCAGGACATTGTTGTGCGAATCGATAGGTGTTTCCGGTTTATTTTCGCGAATCCGGCCTTATTATGATGTAACCGGTCTATCACCGGATGAATACTTAGGTAAAACAATTGAAGAGATCGCTATGCCTGAAGACCTGTGCTCATTTGGGCGGAAAAAGATCGGGTGATCAAAAAACTCGAAAATACCCTGTCCGAGATCAAAACCCTTAAGGGGTTGATCCCGATCTGCTCAAAATGTAAAAAAATCAGGGATGACCAGGGGTACTGGAATATTCTTGAAGCCTATATTGAAAAACACTCTGATGCGTCCTTCAGCCATGGGATCTGTAATGATTGCCAGGACGAACTTTATGGTGATCAGGATTGGTATGTTGAAATGAAGCAGGACAACAGAAAAGGCAATTGAAGAAAGTAACCCTTAGTTCAAGGATCGATCCTTCCGGATGAAACTTACGCAAAATTAATGAACCTCTTCATAATATTTTAAAATATCCTGATACCGACTGGATTTCACCACCTTTGCTATTGCACGGTTGATTTGCTTGATTTCATTTGAATAGGGTGATTTCTTGCTTAATAGAATATGAAAGATGATTGGACCGAATTTTCCACTGGTTCGGACCACTTGGTTTGACAAACCGAGTTGATTGATCAGATAGCTGCCGGCATATAAAGGTTCTATGGTAATATCCGCCCGTTCTAGTGCCAAGACCATGAATGCATTTTTTTCACTTGGGACGTAATGGGTGTTAACACCATGATCGTCTATGTTGATTTTATGCCAGTTGTTGCCAAGGTTGGTGACCGGAGTTAAGTTGAGTCGTTTAATATCGATTCCCGAAGAGATCGTGTTGATCTCATCAAGTTTTGGATGGTCTTTGTAGGTGTAGGCAAACAAATACAGCTCAAGAATTGGGGCCTCTGTTATCAGTGCATATTCAAGGCGGCTTTGGGTTGCAACCGTGACCAGTATGTCGGCGGTTCCCTCTTTGACATTTGACTGGGCCCGTTTCCATGGAACCGTTTGAAAATCAAGGCCTATATCCATCTCTTTTTCAAAAATTTCTTTTAAAATCTCTACATACAGACCGATTGGTTCTCCGTTTTCGTTTTTATAGTTAAATGGTGCCCACTCCGGGGTTGAATAAATAATGGGTCTTTTCTGTTTGTTATCATTGGCATATGCCTGAATAACACAGGTTGAACAGATGGCAATCATTAAAAGAAATATGAACGCGCTCTTTTTGTGATTCATGGTGGTACCCCGGATTTTCAGTGAAGTGTATTTAGGAATTTTATTGGCTTTTTACAACAAAAAGTCAAATAATTTATAGACAGCACACCTGAATGATGCGAAACCAATCCAAAAATCGGTTTGAAAGTGGCCAGCTATTGAAGAAGCAGCGCCGGCAGACACGGCAGTATCCCTGTTGAAACCTGCCATGTAAAAAACGGATACCCGTTGTTTTTGGCGCCCATCATCCAGATATCATCGTTTCGATCATCATCATGGGGGTTGCCTCTGAAATCCCATGCCGATGACAAACCTGATGTGGTTTCATCCGTAAAGGTCTCAACCTGCTTCATGTCATCCGTCTGCTTGCCCGTAGCACCGCCTGCCAAGTTGGTTGTCTGGTTTGATGCCTGCTGATCCCAGAAATTGTTGGTCACGGTATTGGCTATTCCGCTGATAAAACCGACAAATCCCTTGTCAGAGGGAGGGAATGTTCCTTCATATAAGACACTGCCGGTTGAATAGCAGTTGAGTATTGCACTTTCAATGCTGGAACCGCAGAAACCGCCCAGGCTGGTGCTGGTTGAACCGGCTGTCCTGGTGACATTGGCGGTTGAGTAGCAGTCTTTGACAAGAGATGCCCCATTGTTGCCCACGAGCCCTCCGACATGATTGAGTCCTTTTACCTCGCCCTTGCTGAAACAGGTGTTGATCACTGCAGAGGCGTTCATTCCCACGAGCCCCCCGGCATAGGCGCCTGAAGCTGTGGTGTTGCAGGCGGTGTAGGATTCTGAAATGGTGGCTGATTTGCTGTTCATGCCCACCAGTCCGCCCACGATGCTGGTCCCGATCACTTCTGCCGTGCTGTAGCAGCCTTTAATGAAAGCAGGATCATCAGACGGCCTTGAGGAGTTTTGGTTGATCCCCACCAAACCGCCGGCATTGGTAGTTGATGACCTGACATCCCCTGTGCATTGGCTGTCAGTGATACTGGCCTCATTGTATCCCACCAGCCCCCCTACATCGATTTCCCCCCAGACGTAGGCATCGCTTGTGCAATGTTCAACCGCGCTGTTGGAGATGTTTGAGCCGACCATTCCGCCCACACGTTCCCTGCCAATCACGACTGTCGAGCTGCGGCAGTTCTTGATATGAGATGACCAGAAATTGAAACCCGCCACGCCGCCGACAGACTCATCCCCGGTTACCGTACCGCCGACGCTGCAATTTTGAACCAGCCCCTCCCCCAAAAGATTGCCCACCAGTCCCCCGACCGCCTCATCTCCACTGATATACACATTGGTCAGGTTCGTGTTGGTTACAGATCCGCCCCAAATGACACGCCAGGGTCCGACTTCGATGGATCCAGGGCGATTGATGATCAACCCGTCAATGGTATGTCTACCGCCGTTATACACACCGTAAAACGGATGGGTTGAATCTCCAATCGGTGAAAATCCCTCATTATTGCCTGACGCATTGGCATCATTGCTGTCATTGTAGCGGTCTCCATCTGAGTTATCATCTGCATCATCCCAGAACCCGGTCTCGGATGCGTCGATATCTGCAGTTTGTACAAAACTTTTCCCCCATTGGTCCGGGTGCTGTGCCATCCATGACAGGTGGGCAAGGCTGGCGATCTGGTAGGGAGCGGCCGGAGTGCCGCTGCCGGCCGGTGCCTGCATGGTGACTGCAAAAGTATCTGTTTTCAGGAGTACAAAAAAGATAAGGATAAAGGCTGTTACCAAACTGAATCTGGGGGTTGTCACAATCACCTCCGTCATATGGGTAAGTCCTTGTTCTGATTATCAGATATTGTCTCTAAGGTAAAGGGAGTCGTGACAGAGGCGTATGCGGCATTTTAATTGGATCTATACGGCCATATCCTTCCTTCGTTCCCTGCCGCTCCGGCGGTCCGATAATGTCCGTCTATCTCGGGCGGCAGACCATAGGTCAATGATGGCGGCATCCTGATAATCCTGCCTCCGATCGTTTAGGTCTCTGCGGTCCTCTCCATTTCTGGACAGCTTCTTCTTATCAATTTTACCGCTGGTTAATTTGGGCAGGGCGGTCCAGGATTCTACATACTTGGGCAGCATAAACGGTTCCAGGTGCTGTCTGCAATACTTTTTGATCTTATCCTGTGTCAGGACGGTATCTTTTTTGGGGACAATGAACACTTTGATGGCTTGGCCAAACAGGTTGTCCGGAATACCGATGACGGTGGCCATAGCCACTTCATCCATTTCACAAAGCACCTCTTCAATCTCCTTGGGGCTGACCCGTTCACCTTTTGTTTTGATCAACTCATCCTTCCGGGATACAAAGAAT
>QZLA01000203.1 GCA_004796375.1 Desulfobacteraceae bacterium | reverse complement strand
CGTTCAAGAAAGGGGATATCCTGGTATGTCAGGGGGTGGATCCAAATATGACCTTTGTCGTTCCGCTGGCTGCCGGTGTGGTTGAGGAAAGGGGCGGGATGCTCATCCACGGCGCAATTATTGCCAGAGAATACGGACTACCCTGCATTACCGGAGCATCAAATGCCATGCAGTTAATTGAAAACGGGAATCATATCACCGTTGATGGATACTTAGGCATCATCACCTGCCGGACTGAAGATTTGTAAAAACTTGAAGGATGGCTATTTATCAAGCGCTTTCAACAAATCATCAACATCCGGATGGTCGCCTGCCTTTCTTCCTGCAAAAAAGTATCGCACCGTGTCTGAGGAATCCACCACAATCGCCCCGCCAAGCTGCAATGTGCTTCCCTGGATCGACCCCTGCCGATGGCCCTGTTTCAGTGCAGATGCCGCTTTAGACAAGGATGTTATACTCATAAATCCCATAAGGCCTTTTGAAAATCCGAACGCCCCGAAAGATGCCAATGACGGATCGGTAAAAAGTAAACCGCCATACCCTGTTTTCTCACGAAATTCCTTGAAGTGAACAGGATCCCCCGATCCAATGACAACAAGATCGGCATCTTTTTTTTCAAACCGATCTTCATTCTGTGCAAGTTCAGCCACCTGCTGACGACAGAACACTCAGCCAAAATGCCTGACAAACACCATCACGGCTGTTCTTTTGAGCCATAAGGATGATAGCTGGACCGGTTCTCCCTTCTCATCTAAAACATGCATCCCACCAAAATTTTCAGTTGAAAGGTTATTAAATTCCATTACGTGATCCTTTGCAGGAGATATTGTGGGTTGGGTATCGATTATTTCGTACAATCGATGCCCAGTCAAGCGCTATTGTTTTATTGGCGCAACTACCTGCAATGACAGTTAGAAATAGACTTATCCGGTAGATGAAGATATAGTGGGGGCACGATATTCATCCATAAAAAAGGAGAATTATCATGCACCTTTCCAGGCAAGTTTTCATCATCTTTACCATCACGCTATTGTACTTTTTTGGGGCCCATACCAGTGCCCAAGCTGACTTTTATGTCATCGCAGGAGGCGGCAAAAAGATCGGAACAGAGATCAAGGCGCTGCCCTATACGATCAACGCACCGGGGTTCTATTATGCTACAGGGCATCTCACAACTTCAGCCGGGTCTCACGGGATAACGATAGAGCTGTCCCATGTCACCATAGATCTCATGGGGTTTACCCTGGCGGGACCTGGAGGAACCGGTGCCCATTATCACGGGATTTATGCACCCGACGCGGTTGAGAATATAGAGATCAGAAATGGAAACATCACTGAGTTTCAGGGGGATGGTATTGCATTCTGGGACAGTGATTGCAAGGGCGTGCGTATAGTCAACATCAAGGCTTCCCATAATGGCCGCACAGGTATTTACATACCGGGTTTTTCAGGCATCATAGAAGATTGTATCAGTTTTTCTAATGGCATTAACGGGATTTCCGGCGGTTCTGGGTACACCATCACAGGCAATTCCTGTTATCAGAATGGGGGTATCGGTATTTCTGTCGGGGGCAGCTCAACCATTTCAGGGAACGCGTGTTACTACAACGTGTCGCATGGGATTAGTTCCAAATTCGGCTGCACCATACAGGGGAATAGCTGCCGGGATAATGGAGGGCATGGGATATTGGCCGGTACCTACTCTGGTGCCATCGGTAATAGCTGCTACAGTAATACTGACCACGGGATCTATCTGCATGGAAACAATTATGCCGGAGAGAACACCTGTGTCAGTAACGGGACCAACATGAACAGCAGTTGTGGGACCTGCACCGTGAGTGTTGATAACCATGCGCCTTGATATCTAAGAGGACAACCCGGCAATGTGTCGGGTTGTCCTCTGTGACCGGCTTAAAAATGAAGAGGGATCAGGACAACTCTGCCACTGCCTCGGCCATGAGCCGGGCAATGGGCATGTTCTGGGGGCACTGATGCTCGGCAGCTGTATAATCCAGAGCCCCTAACTGGCTTCGTATTGAAGCCGGAATATCGCGAAATTCCACCCGCGCCCGGAAATGATCACCATAACTGCGAGAATACATGAGGCATCGCATGATTTTGCCCACAGGGATATCTTGGGACAACACGGACTGGCACGTGGCAGTACATCCTGCGCAATAATGGGCAGCTGTCGCCCGGGCCTCGGCTTCAAAACTGCGGCGATCCGAAGCGGTCAAGCCTGACTGGTTGACAGCGGCTTGTGTGTTGGCCTTGAGGATGGTCATGGTGTTCATTTGAGAACAAATGGCTGCGATTCGCTCATCGGTCCAGACCGCCAATAATTTTGCCTGCTCTTTTGTCATGCCTTTGTCAATGAATCGTTTGGTCAGGGACTTGCTCTCGGCACTTTCCCTTCCAATGCTGATCCAGGAAGACTCGGCCTGGGTTTTCATGGCGGTCAGCCCGATACCGGCCCGGTGGCAGGCGTCTACGGCCCGCTTCATCTTGTCTGTGGTCATGACTTTATAGTTGTAGGTGGTCATGATCCCGTCGATCCAGCCAAGGGTTGCCGCGTGGCTAAGGCACTCGGCCATATTGGAGTGGGTGCTGAACCCGAACAGGCGGATTTTCCCTTTGGATTTCATCTTCTCACTCCAGTCCTTGATCTCCCGGGTTAGGTCTGACTCGGCATCATCCACAGCATGGACAAAAAAGAGATCGAGATAGTCGGTCCTGAGATTATTGAGCGAGTCTTCGAGCTCGGCTGTTAGACCTGCTGCATCCCGGTTGCCGGACTTGGACACCAAAAAGATTTTTTTCCGATCCTGGGGGTATTTTGCCAGATATTTGCCGATTCCGTGCTCGCTTCCCCACCGGTTGTAGTATTGGGCGGTATCCCAGTAAGTCACTCCCCATTTAACTGCCTGTCTCAGCAGCAACTGGTTGGCACCGGTATCGAACATGGTGCCCAGGGACAGGATGGGCACCTGAACTCCTGTTTGACCAAAGGGGCGGGTGGTAACCGACATGGCGGCCGCATCAACCGTGGACGGCCCTGTTACTGAACCCACCATGCTGCCAATACCGGCAGCCCCAAGCATTTTCAGAAACCTGCGGCGTTCTATGCCAGATTCGTTTGTGCTCATCATATTACTCCTTTATTTGTGAAAGGCCGGTCCCGGCAAGTAGGGCATGGGCCCGGCTTCGTGTTTCATTTTCAGAGGTCACACGAATGGCCGCCCGGCCGCGTACCGGGCACTCATGTTGACAGACCCCGCAGCCGATGCACCGGTGAGGGTCTACAAAGGGTTGCTGCAGACGGACATGCACACTGACCGGTGCTTCCGGCCGGAGTGCGGCACCGGAAGGGTCATCTGCCAGCTCGATCCGGTCGGTGCCGTGACCGGTAATCCGCAGCGCATGGTTTGTTCCTGCAGGCCCGACCAGGAAATAGTCACCCCCGGACAACGGTCGGCGGCTCGGGGGAAGATCGGTATGGATGGTCTTCGATTTCATCCGGGTGACCATCAGTTTCTCCATTCCAGGTACGGGTTCCAGCACGGTCCGGGTAGTGATGGCCTTGGGGCTGACCGGGCAGTTTTCCTGACAGACGATGCAGGGGGTTGTCATGGCCCATGGCAGGCAGCGGCCCCGATCCACAAATGCGGTCCCGATCCGGACCGGGCCGGTGTCGGTAAAAGACCCTGTGCCCATCCGCACATCCAGAGGCAGGGGACGGATGGCAGCCGTGGGGCAAACGTAGCCGCAGGCAATACAGTTGTGCTGGCACCCGCTGGTTCCCAGCCGGAAATCGAGACGGGGTGTCCACAGGCCTTCGATACCCGCTTCAAACATGGCGGGTTGGATCACGTTGGTGGGACAAATTTTCATGCATAGTCCGCATTTGATGCATCGGTTTAAAAATTCGGATTCGGTCAGGGCACCTGGCGGCCGCACCAGGTCGGGCCGCCAACCCACCCCCAAAGGGTCCCCCAGGCGGGCCAGGGGCAAAAAGAGTGCACCGGAAGCACCTGCCGTGATGACCGCCCGGCGGCTCAGATCCGGACCGGCGATCTCTCCTGTGGTAGATGGTGAGCTGGCATACCCTATAATCTGTTCCGGACAATCTCCCGGGCAGTTGTAACAGAGCACACATTCTGCCCACTGGATTTGATCGGCCGGTGCACAGGCCCCTTCGCAATGGTGGTCGCATCGTCCGCAATTGGTGCAGGCATCACCGTCTGAATCCCGTCGTCCCATGCGCCACAACGACCATCGGGCCGTTAATCCTAAAAGCGCCCCCAACGGACAGACATAGCGGCAGTAAAACCGGGGACGCCATGCTGAGAGGGCCAGAACCAGGACAAATACACCGCCGGTGAGCAGCCCGCCGTTAAAAATCATGGGTTTAGATCCCGGGGCCAGCAGCGGCAGTACCACCAGGGAGATGGACCGGTAAACCAGGGGGATGGGATCCAGAAGGCCGGTCTGAAGCCCGGTGGTCAACAGGCCCTGTCCCGGCAGCACGACACCCAGTACCAACTCAATGCCAGCCATGCTCAACAAGGCGATCAGCAGGATGTACTTGATCCGCTGCCCCGGATGGGACTGCCGTGCAGCAGCACGTGCCCGGGGTTTTCGATATCTGTCAGCCCATGCGCCGACCATGTGCTGAAGGGTGCCTAAAGGACAGAGCCATCCGCAAAAAAAACGGCCCACCAGGGCGGTTGCCGCCAAAGTGAGTGCACCCCAAATCAATCCGTTATAAAGTGTTCCCGTGGTTAATACCGTGGCCAGTCCCACCAGGGGGTCCAGCTCCAACAACCAGTTCACAGGCCAGCCCCGCAGTTCAAACCACCGGTCACCCACAGTGCTCACAAAGACACTGCCGATCAGCAGCAGCAGGAAAAATCCCTGGCAGATTCGCCTGACAATAACCAGTCTCATGGGACATCCACGGGGTTGAGGGATTGATAATCAAGCGTACCCAGTCCGGCATCCGCTGCCTGCTGAAGGTGGGGAAGCTGATTCAGTGGCCGCCCTAGAATGTTGGCGCCCGCAGCATCTACAGCTACAGGGTCAATGCCGGCCACGAGGGTACCGGTTTGAGCCAGGTCCGATATCGAACCGCCTGTGGGACCATTGTGCATCATGGTGGTCACGGCATCCAATATCACCAGGGTTGGCCGCACCAGGGCTGCCAACTCGGCAATAATGGTATGGATGTCCTGGTGAAAGACATTCCGGCGGCCGCCCAGCAGGCCGTACCAGTTTTTAATGGTCATGGAAGCACCGCTTCGATGATGATCTTTGAGTGGTGCCAAACCGATGAGACAGTCTGCTTTGGCCAGCGGTTCGACCAGCACGGGCCAGTCCCGGATCAACCGGGCACCGGCCAGGTTGACCCTGGCAAACCGGTCCGCTGTCGGCAATACCAATCGGCCGCCGGCAGCCTCGGCAGCCGGTCCGATACCGGTGAGTCGAAAACAGCTGGCCGGATCGTTGATGGGGTTGTCGGTTACCATCACATCTGCGGCCCCGGCGTCACGGCATGCCGTCACCACGGCCGTTACCAGGTCCGGGTGAGAGGTGGCTGAAATGGCTGGCGGCGAGGCAAATGCCGCATTGACTTTGACCACCACCCTATCTCCGGGCCGGACAAACCGGTTTACCCCGCCCAGGGCCCCCAAGGTCCGGCGCACCATATCGGCACGATCCGTTCCCTTAGCAATGGCCATGGAGGGACCGTCATCGGGCGATCGGGAAAAATCCGGGATGCCGTCCAGTGCCCTGGCCGATGGCTCCAATTCCGGCGGTGTCGTATCCCGCAGCCACCATCCCGCCCCCAGGGCAGAGGTTGAAAT
>QZLA01000344.1 GCA_004796375.1 Desulfobacteraceae bacterium | reverse complement strand
GATGGCTTCGGCAGCATCTTCCACCACCGGTATCCCCCAGGCGTCTGCAACATCCAGAATCTCATCCATGCGGCAGGGGTGGCCAAAGGTGTGCATGGGCAGAATGGCCGCTATCCGGTTTCCGGTTTCCCGATTCCAGATACCTTTAGCGGTTTTCTGCCCGTATTGATCAAGAAACTGGTTCAAAGCTTCTGGGCTCATTCCCAGGGTTTGCTCTTCAATGTCAATGAACACGGGTCGCGCACCGTTGTAAACGATGGCATTGGCCGTTGCCACAAAGGTCATGGGCTGGGTGATCACCTCGGTATCCGGACCTGCTCCTGCCAATTGAAGTGCCACCTGTAACGCGGCTGTGCCGTTTACCGTAGCTATTGCATATTCTATGCCCATGGATGCGGCCAACTGGGTTTCAAATCGATCCACATACGCCCCGACACTGGATACAAACGTTGAATCGATGGCATCCATGACGTATTGCCGGTCAGTCTCGTAAAACCGGGGCTCATGCAACGGAATAAATGCACCGGTCTGATACCAGTCCCGGATAAATTGGATCAAGTGGTCAAACATTGTAAATCGCTGTCTTGTACCGGGAAAGATTTTCCGGGTTTAAAAACCAGTCTATCGTCAGCCTCAACCCCTTTTCCAACGGGTAGTCCGGTGAAAACCCGGCGAGTTTGCTAATCTTTGAGTTGTCGCAGCACAGACGGAACACCTCAGAATCCTTCGGCCGGATACGCTGCTCGTCGACAATGAACTCAACATCCGATTCCATGATTGATTTAATCATCTCCAGGGTATCCTTGACGGATATTTCACTCCCGGATCCGATATTAACCACTTCCCCGACGGCATCCATTGATTCCGCAAGCGAAATAAACCCCTTACAGGTGTCCAGAACATAATTAAAGTCCCGTGTCGGGGAGACATCACCCAGCTGGATTTCCTTTTTTCCTGCAGCAATCTGACTGATGATCGTGGGGATCACGGCCCGGGCGCTCTGTCTTGGGCCATAAGTATTAAAAGGGCGTGCGATGGTCACCGGAAGTTCAAAAGCCAGAAAAAAACTCATGGCCATCTGATCCGCCCCAATCTTGCTTGCCGAATAGGGAGACTGGGGCTGCAGGGGATGGTCTTCATCAATAGGGACATACTGGGCCGTGCCGTAAACTTCGGAGGTGGATGTATGGATCACGCGTTCGATACCACTTTCTTTCGCAGCCTGGCAGATATTCAGGGTGCCCTTGACATTGGTATCCACATAGGAATCCGGGGCAATATATGAATAGGGAATAGCGATCAGGGCGGCCAGGTGAAACACCATGTCCATTCCTGTCACCATCTGTCTGCAGAAATGGGGGTCCCTCACATCCCCGGATATCACTTCAACATCTTCCAGACAATCAATCGACTCAAGCCACCCCCAGTCGTTGAATGAATTGTAGTAACTCAGGGCTTTGACCCGTGCCCCTTTCTTTACCAGCATCTCCACCAGGTGTGAACCGATAAAGCCGTCTGCACCGGTGACCAGTATTTTTTTATTCAGCATTGCCATGCTCCGTTTCCTTAAGCAGTCGTGATCGTCCATGTTTACAGGCTTTTGAAAATCGATGCTTCCGATTTTTCACCATACTATAGATTGTGGATTTTTTGAATGATCTTTTCCGGAAGCGGTGGCTACTTGAGGAAAAATAGACCGGGGCGGCAGTTTAAAACTGCCGCCCCAGACGTTTAGTACCGGAAGATCCGGTGGGTTATTAAATTACTGCAGCAGGCTCAGCACGTTCTGCGCGGATGCATTGGCCTGGGACATGGCAAATGTACCGGCCTGGCTGAGGATCTGCATCTTGGTGAAGTTTGCGGATTCTTCTGCAAAGTCCACATCACGGATGGAAGATTCTGCGGCAAACACATTTACCTGGGTGGTTGAGATGTTGGAGATGGTCGCAGTCAGCTGGTTCTGGACAGAACCGAGGTCAGACCGTACCTTATCCAGCGCCTTGAGCGCGGCATCCGCTACGGCAATACCGATCTGTGCGCCCTCCTGTGTGGTGACATCCACATCGGAGAGTCTATAGG
>QZLA01000063.1 GCA_004796375.1 Desulfobacteraceae bacterium | reverse complement strand
TGGACGGAAAATATTGCTCATATTTTGATTTCAGCCGTGAAAAGGATCGGGCACGGGGGTTGTTTTCAGGAAAAAACATCGATTTGAATGCCGGGTGCTTCAACAGTGCCCTGCCCTGAGCAGCACCGGTGTCATAGGGTGCTCCCTGGATCAGGACGTGTGAAAAGTTAAATGATTCATGTGTGGGTGTCATGATTGCCTCCAAATTTGTATTATGGATCTGTTGTGAGACAATTTACCGGATCTGTTGCAGCGGTTCGTTTCAATTCTTGCAAAAGATGTGTCAAATCTTGCTCAATGTAGACCAGAGTGGGAAGAGAGATGGCTACAACGGTTTTATTGGAAGGCACAGGTCAACCTCCCAGTGGCCTTCGGGGTGTTGGAACCCATTGTTGTAATACCGTTCATAACAGGGCTGGTCGCCCGGCTGGAAGCCGCTTCCCGGCAGCCAGTCCTTTAAAAGTGCCTGCCAGGGGGTCTTGAAATCCAAATTCTTCACGATGGTGTGGTATACCGCATACCTGCCGCCCCTGATTTCCTGGCGATCCATGTGATCCGGGGGGGCCTTGCCGACAGGCATGGAGAGGCAGGCATCGTATCGAAGTTTTCCCAGGGGGGTGGTTTCTGTATTGTCCCACGATAGCCCTAAAACATGAGTTTCAGGGGTGATCAGGCCTCCGGCATCGGCTGCAGATATAAAGCGTTTGAACAGTGGACCGATCTTCAAGGGGTCGTAGTCCCCGATCAGGCGTGCATAAATCACGCGGTAACCGGAGAGATCCTTGATAGTGATTTCTATTTGCTGTTTTGCGTCCGGCAGGGACCACGGGGCCGGTTCCGGCGGCCACTGGTGCCGGGGATGCTGAGTCATGCCGGAGTCTCGCCGGAAAGCGGAAGGTGTAATACCAAACTGCCGCTTAAAGCTTCGGGCAAAATTCTGGGAGCTGGAAAATCCGCACTCAAACCCGATTTCGGTGATCGATTTCCGGGTACTCCAAGTCAGCAGGTGGGACGCTTTTTGCAACCGGAGCCTTGAGATGAACTGGTTCAGGGTCTCTCCGGTCAGGGCATGGAAGATCCGGTGGAAGTGGAATCTGGAGAAGGCGGCCTGGCCTGCCAGATCCTCCAGGGTCAGGGCACGGTCAAGGTTTTGGCTGACATAATTCATGACCCGGTTGATCCGTTGCTGATACGCTTCAAGGGTTTGTCGATTCTTTGAGGGAAGGTCCATACGGGTACCCATACCATTTATGACAGCCAGGCACAATTCCCCAGTAAAGGTTTTCAGGCAGGTCCAGAAGCCTGAAGGGATGACCTCTCCAAGCGTTTTAAGGGCTTGAAATCGGTGGTGATTATCGTCAGATTCTGATATGGAAGTCATCGGAATGTCAGTGAATATACATTATAAAACCGTAGGCAGTGCCTTGAAGAAGGGGGTGTTTGCCAATCCCTTCAGCCTGGGGAAGTATGCGGTTTCGCCTTACATGGCCTGCGAGCACGGCTGTATCTACTGCGACGGCCGGGCAGAACGGTATTTTGTGGCCGGTAATTTTTCAAAGGATATTGTGGTTCGTAAAAACCTGCCGGATATTGTGAACAGGGCCTTCAGGGCCAAAGGCATTCCTGTAGGTGTTCTGGCCATGCCGCTGCTGCCCGGGATCACAGATACCATGGATCATATGGACCGTCTTTACCAGGCCTTGTCCGATTCAGGGGCAGCGTTTGACATTCCTGCCGGATTGACCCTGAGGCCCGGCCGGCAGAAGGATCTGTTTTTCAAAACGCTTGGAGCCCATTTCCCTCAGCTGGTGGAACTGTACGAGTATATCTTTCGGGAGAATCGTCGGAGTGGATCCCCCCATGCCCGGTATATCGATGAACTCAGGGAAAAACTGGGGCTATTTCTTGAGCAGGTGATCCTGGACAGGAAAGTGTTTGATTCGATCACATTATCCCTGGATTAATCCTTAAGGCCCTGATGGAATAACGCTTGAAAAATCAGGTGTGAATCCCTATATTCCCTTCCAAATCGTAATAATCATGGCCATTTTTATTTATATTTGATATGACAGGCAATTATGGATAAACAGATTAAACAGACAGATACCTCTATCGGATATCTCGTGGGCCGGACCTCGCGTGCGATCATGAAACGCCTTTCCAAAAAGTTTTTAAGTGCCGGATTTGATATTACTTATGAGCAGTGGAGTATCCTGGTTCACCTGTTCAACCATGACGGGTTGTCTCAGCAGGAGCTGTCCCAGATGGCTGTGAAGGATAAAGCGTCCATTACCCGCCTGGTGAATGCCCTGGAAAAGAAAAATGTCGTCTTGAGGATCAACGATCAGCTGGATAAACGCAGCCGCCTGATCTACCTGACCAATAAAGCCAAAGAGTTCAAGCAGGACCTGATTCAGGTGGTCGATGAGATGACCGCTGAAGCCCAGAGCGGGATTTCCATGGAGGAGATGGAATCCTGCAAAGCCACACTCAACAAAATCTTTAGCAATATGTCATCCTGACCCGGGGGATGCCGGCGCCCGTTGCTGTTGTGAAACTATTTGAAAACACGCTGCCTCAACTGGAACACACCCTGTCGACCCGTTTCGGAAAGGGCGCGTTTCATGCCAATGCCCTTTACAGGGAGGTATTTCGCAACGGTAATCTTGTACCGTTCAATATCCCTGAGTTTACAAACTCACCAAAACTCACAAAGGCCTTAGAACCCCTTGTGCAGATCGATACCGGGCGGGTGGTTCACACCCTGTCCGAAGCACACCTGATCAAGTTTGTGACCCGGCTGTCGGATGGTGTTGAGATCGAGTCGGTCATTATCCCCATGACCGATTACTACACCTTGTGTGTGTCCTGCCAGGCAGGCTGCAGGATGGGATGCCGGTTCTGTGAGACCGGAAATATGGGGTTTGCCCGGAGCCTGTCATGCGAAGAGATCGTCGGACAGGTGTTCAACGCACGCCATGTGCTGAAGGTTCCGGTTAAAAATGTCGTGTTCATGGGCATGGGAGAACCCTTTGATAATTTTGACGCCGTGATCCAGGCGATACGCGTGATGCATGAACAGCGCGGATTTGATATTGCGCTGCGTCACATTACGATCTCCACGGCGGGGTTGACCCGTGGGATCGAACGGTTCGCCCGGCTCGATCTTCCCCAGGTCAAGCTGGCCGTGTCCATCCATGCGGCCTGCAATGAAAAGCGGTCCAAAATCATGCCGATCAACAGGCATATGCCCCTGGAGGCGATAAAAAAGGCCCTGCTTACCGTTCCCTTGACAGCTCGGGGCACGTTTTTGTTTGAGTATGTCCTGATTCGGGATTTCAACGATTCCAGGCAGGATGCAGAAATGCTGGCCCGGTATATTCACCCCTTGAAGGTCAGGCTGAATCTCATGACCCATAATCCAATACAGGGATTTGAGGGGCGTCCGGTATCCGAGGCCCATATGCACCGCTTTGGCGACTGGCTCAGAGATGAGGGCGTTTTTGTGATCAAACGGTGGGGAAAAGGCACCGGTGTATCTGCCGGGTGCGGACAGCTGGCCCGCAACATGAAACAAAAAAAGATGAGCTGCGGATGACCTGGCTGTATTTTGCACTGATATCAAGCGTTTTCATCACCCTGAGGGAGTTCACGGTCAAGAAAACCGGAAAAGAGATGCCGGTGGCATTCCTGAGTTGGGGGATGAACCTGGTGATGTTTATCATTTTTCTCGGGGTCAGCCTGGCATTGGGCAATTGGCCGGAACCGGATGTGGTGTTCTTCAAAAGCCTGGCACTGGCATCGGTCCTGGATGCCCTGGCCATGATTTTGTATCTTTCGGCGATAAAGTCCGGTGATCTTTCCACCTCCATCCCCATGCTTTGCTTCATACCGGTGGTTCAGTTGTTTGTCACACCGATTCTGGTCCATGAGCAGTTAACATGGACGGGGGTGTTCGGTGTATGTATGGTGGTCTCCGGATCCTACCTGCTCAATGCCAAGGGGCTTGAAGATCTTTTGGCGCCTTTTCGCCAGATTGTTCATACGCCCAGCTCACGGATGATGCTGGGTGTGGCGCTGCTGTGGGGCGTCAGCTCCTCCTTCCATAAAATCGGGGTGACCCGGACCAGTTCTCTTTACTGGGGAATGTGGGAGCTCGGGTGTATCAGCCTGCTGCTGCTACCCGCAGTGCTGGGGAGCCGTATGTCGGTGAGCTCGTTTCAAGAAGGCATTCAGCGGGTGGCACTGCCGTCGCTATTCAGTGCAGTGGCTGTGTTATCGTACTACATGGCCATTGCCCTGGGCCCGGTGGCTTATGTATCATCGGTTCGGCGGCTCGGCGTGCTGTTCAGTATGATGGCCGGCATCGTTTTTCTAAAGGAACGCGTGAGAATGGCAGGGCTTTTCGGTGGGATCACGATGATTGCCGGTGCTGTGGTGATCAGCCTCTTTGGCTGACGCACCCGTGAGGTGCTGCAGGTCAGGGAGGTGGAGTAACCACCGTCCTGCGAGTCGCCGGAAACGGTTTTTAACGCTTGGCCGGGGTTTAAAAGTGCGGCACGCGGTTCGCTGCAAAACAATCGGTAAACACATTGTCCAATGAGGATGTAAACAGGATATCCATCTGTTCACACCGCTGGCGGATGATAATGTGTTTTTTCTCGGCATCCGGGCGTATTAGATTTTCCGCAATTTCAGTGGCATTCACTGAAATTAAAGCTGTTGCACCAAGAACCTGTTCATTTTCCATGGTAAAGTCCTCCTGCACGCGACGAAAAAAATATGAGACGAAAAAAAAGTATAGATATCGTATCTATATCACAGCGATTTTACATGTCAAATAAAAAGAAGTGTCAAAAACAGTTTCTTCAGGCAGGCATACAGAATGTGAAAACCGTACCATTGTCCCGGGTGGATTTAAAGGATACCCTGCCGTTCAGGTATTTCTCGCCGAACAGTTTCATGGAATAGGTGCCCAGGCCGCGGCCAAAATCCCCTTTTGTACTGAAATGCCTTTGGAAGATCCGCTTCTGGATATCTTCGGGTATAAAGGTTTCAGACCAGACTTCAAATGTCACCCGTCCTGCACGCCAATCAGCGTTCACAATCACGCTGCCGTTTTCCGGTGTGGCCTCCAGGGCGTTGATCACCATATTTCCAAGGATCCTGGATACGAGCAGCGGGTCTGTTTCCATTTCATGGTCGTGTTCAGGCCAGTTCTGGAGGAGATTCTTGTTTTTCAAAGCCTGGTGCCCGGTGACGATCATTTCCAGTTCATCCTGAATCTTGGTCAAAGAGGTGCGGGTTTTCTTAATCAGGTAGGGCGAGTCTTTGTGCCGGGACAGGCTTTTCTGAAAAGAGACCTCTCCCCACAAGCGTTCGACCGCCTTCATGATCTGCTGCAGTTCCGGCTGATCCGGAATTTTCTGCTCAAGAAGATAGGCATTGCCAAAAAGGGAGGTGATGGTGTTGCTGATATCATGAAAGAATACCCGTTCAAGATTGGTCCAGAACTGCTGCTGGGTGACATCACTGGCAAAAATCAGAACAAATCGGTAATCTTCAATCTTTACCGGCTGGGCTTTTATCATCAGGGACACATCTTTTATGGTACCATCCCTGTCGGCAGTCAGAGAGCAGATCTGCTGGTCTGCTTTGTCTTCGTTAATGGCAGTCATCATGGCAATGGCAGCCCCGCAGGTCACACAGTGCGCCGTGGTGCCGCACCCGGCCGGTTCAGCATGGGCATGTACACAGGCCAGTGTTTCTCCCAGCCTCATTCCCAGCGCTTTATAAGGATCCGTAATGCCGACAGTACGCAGAAACTCTGAATTCAATGCAACGATCTGGCGGCCTTCATTCAGAACCACCAACAGCCCGGGCATGACGTTGAGCAGGCTCGTCATCACCGGGCTTTGACTGACCTGATTGATCTGTTCATTTAGAGTGTCCGGATCTGTCCTCCGGGCCGGTGCAAAATAGGTTTCCATACATCTGCTCCAAAAACTCAAAAAAAGGATGATTTCGTATCAGGTAAGGAAAAAGTGCATATATATCCAGTTGCAAGTACTATGGATAATCCTTACAATACAGGAATGTGAAAAGCAATAGAAAAGGGCCGGCAACATTGAAATGAACCGCCAGATGAAAAAAAGTATATTTCTACTGCTTTCAGCACTGGTCGTTGTGTTGGGATGCCTTCACTATTGGACCCCGGGACACCACATATTCCTGCATGATACCTACCGGCGCCTGGGTTATTTTCCCATCACCATCGGAGGGATCATTTTCGGTCTTTGGGGCGGATTGTTTTTTGCCGTCATATCCTGTCTGGCATTTGTGCCGCACCTCTATATGTTCTGGGCCCAGGGGCCTGAAGCATACTACTCAGAGCTGTCTGAAATTCTTTTCTACCTGATCGCCGGGCTGGTGGTCGGACTGATTTCCAGCCGACAGGCAAGGCTCAGGGAAAAATACCGAGGTCTGTCTGAAAAATTGTCTGTATCCTATCAGCGGCTTCACGACCAGACGCGTCAACTGCTCCAGATCGAGGAGCAACTGTCGAGCAACCAGAGGCTTTCATTGCTCGGGCAGGTATCTGCTTCACTGGCCCACGAGATCAAAAACCCCCTGGCCGCCATCAAGGGCGCGGCAGAGATCCTGGCGGACGAGGTCCCCAAAGGACATGATAAATATGAGTTTGTGACCATCATGAGATCACAGATTTCCCGGTTAAACCAGTCCGTGGAAAAGGTTCTGGATTTTTGCCGGGGTGAGCAGAAAAAGGATGCAACCCAATACAATTTCCAGCCGGTACAGGTGATTGTGGAAGAAGTATTAAAACTGCTGGATCCCCAGTTCAGGCAGCACCGGATTGAACTGATAACGCATATCGAGCCGGGTGAGAATCCGGTGACGGTTCAATCCGCATCATTGGGCCAGGTCCTCATGAATGTGCTGCTTAACGCCATTGATGCCGCCGGTGATAACGGTAAGATCCGTATCCAGGCCGAGCCGGATGTTACAGATGCCGGCCTGGCTGACAAGAGCCAGACACAGGGGCGGACACCGGGCTACACAATCCACGTGTCTGATAGTGGGCCCGGAATACCGGATAATGAAGAAGTCCAGGTGTTTGAGCCCTTTTTTACCCGGAAGGACAGCGGGACCGGTCTGGGGTTGTCCATCAGCCGGAAACTGATTGAAAGTATCGGGGGAACCATCATGTTGGATCGGTCCGGTTTAGGCGGTGCGGGATTTCTGATCCGCATACCGGATCACAGGGATGTCAGTGCAAAAGGAGTCCAGGATGACACCATCCATTTTGTTGATTGATGATGACGCGGACCTGTGCCGGGTGACTCAGTACAACCTGTCAGCGGCCGGCTTCAACGTGACTACGGCAGCATCCGGAAACGAGGGGCTCGACCTGTTTGAAAGCCAGTCACCGGACCTGGTGGTATCTGATGTTAAACTCGGAGACATGAGCGGTCTTGATGTACTGGCCAGAATCAAAGAAGTTGCTGAGGATATCCCCGTGATCATTATTACGGCGTTCGGCTCTATTGAGTTGGCCGTCCAGGCCATGCATAAAGGGGCGTTTAACTTTATCACCAAACCCTTTGACCGGGATACACTGATCCTGTCCTGTAAAAAGGCCCTGGAGCTCAAGGGGCTGCGATCAAGAAACCGGCTGCTGGTGGATGAGGTGAAAAAACTCACCGGGACCCATGGTATTGTTGCGGCCAGCTCGATCATGAGAGAGCTTCTTTCCACGGCCACCCGGGCAGCAGAATCTGAGGCCACGGTGCTGATCACCGGGGAGTCCGGTACGGGCAAAGAGATGCTTGCCCGATTGATCCATCAGAACAGCAGCCGGAAGGCTGAACCGATGGTGGCCGTCAACTGTGCGGCTATTCCCCCGGGGTTGATGGAAAGTGAGTTTTTCGGTCATGTGAGGGGGGCTTTTACCGGAGCGGTAAGGAACCGGTCCGGGCACTTCACCAACGCATCCGGCGGTACCCTGTTTCTGGACGAGATCGGCGAACTGTCCATGGATATCCAGGCCAAGCTGCTCAGGGTGATCCAGGAAAAGGAGATCCAGCCCGTAGGAAGCGATACGGTTCAACCCGTGGATACCCGTATAATTGCCGCCACCAACCTGGATCTGAAGGAAAAGATAGAATTAAGGGATTTCAGGGAAGACCTGTTTTATAGGCTCAGTGTTATTCCTTTGCTCATACCGCCGTTAAGGGAGCGTCCAGAGGACATTCCGGCCCTGGCAGATCATTTTTTGAAAAAATTTCAGGCCCCGGCCGAGGTGACATTCAGTCATGAAGCGATCCAGGCCATGCAGTCTTATGACTGGCCGGGGAATATCCGCGAAATGCAGAATACCATCGAGCGGTGTATCATTTTGCGTATGCAGTCGGTCATCGATCCCCTTGATCTGAATTTGACCCGGCCCGAACCGCAGAAATCAGGGTTTGACCCCTATATCCCCGAAAACGGTATCGCGCTGGAGGAGATTGAAAAGGCCTATATCCGAAAAGCATTGTCCCTGTCCGGCAGCAACCAGTCCAAAGCGGCAAGGCTCTTAAAAATCCCACGGCATATTTTGCTCTACCGCATGGAGAAGTATGGCCTGTAGAGGTGTAGAATAATCTGCAGTCCGCTGCAGACTATTCTGCAATACTGCTGCCCTGCCGCTCCTTCTCTTAATTCTCCTGATATAGGCTTTTTGCCAAAACACTTTTAAATTCAATAATTTACTTCTGATTTTCAGGGGTGCTATCCCCTGGCACGTGTTTTGTATTTCAACCCGTAGCAGATGCAAACGGGTCGGGATAGAACCCATACATTTTTTCAGAAGGAAAGTATCATGGCAAACATGAAAACAAAAATCAGCACGCTGATTTTCATTGTTGTGTTCATCGGTCTGGGGGTGGTGTCGGCGCCAATCTCCGCCCAAAACGGTGAAACATCTCAATTGCACCGGGTGACCCTGAAGGTGGATAATCTCTCATGCGGGGGGTGTTTTGCCACCATCAGCGGGGCACTTACCCCTCTTGACGGCTACTCGGGTATGGGCACCAATCTCTGGCGGAGCCTTGCCGGGGTGGATTTTACAGACCCCTTGACTGCAAAGCAGATTTCTCAAGTGGTGACCAATCTTGGATACCCCTCTACCATCGTGGACGTTGAACCGATTGATGCCCGGGCATCATTTGCAAAAATCCAGGCATACCGCGGGGGGTGCGGGGCTTCCGGTCAAAGTGGCTGCGGTGCCGCCGGGGGTACCTGCACCAGGAGCGGCCAGGGCACCACAGGGGGGCAACGCGGCATCGGTGGATCCTGCTGCAGCACACCTGCCGGGGCAACAGCGTTATAACGGAATTTAACACCATATCAGGAGTTCATAATGATAGTACGGGACAGCAGATGGATCGGGTTGATTGCGGGCATTTTCATGCTTCTCTTTATTGCGGATGGGTATGCATTTTTTGGGGGGAAGTTTAAAACCCTCAAGCCGGAAAACGGAAAGCTGATGATTCCCATCAAGGATATTGATGACGGACAGGCTCACTATTTCAAGGCAAAATCAAAGAACGGGATCATGGTCAGCTTTTTCACGGTCAAGAGTCCGGACGGCGTCATCCGGGCCGCCATTGATGCCTGCGATGTCTGTTACCGCTCCGGTAAGGGATATGTACAGCAGGGGGATGTCATGGTGTGCACCAATTGCGGGCGAAAATTTGCCACAGGGCGGATCAATGAAGTAAAGGGCGGGTGCAATCCGGCCCCGTTGAACCGGGTGGTGGACAGCGGTAAACTGGTGGTTGACATGGCCGATATCAATGCCAATGCCTGGTATTGCGAATATAAAAGGGATTAGCAGGGGATACGCATGGCTTACAATCCGGAAAAATACCGTGAGAAACGGGAACGCGTATTAGGGGTTAAAAAACGGGGGATGAGTTTGAATATGGTCATGGGGGTGGTCGCCCTGGTGATCATAGCAGGGCTTTCAGTGGTCACCGTTCCACAGGCAGTGTCTTACATGACCACACGGCACCTGGATGATGTGATTTACCGGACCGCAGATCATGGCACCTGGCCTTCCCGGGTGGTGGTTTTGCTGGAATCTGTTCAAGGGGTGAAATCAGCACGGGCAGATAGCGAGCATACCCGCCTGGTGATTACATTTGACCGCAGAATCGGAGAACCATCAACGTTTGAATCACTCATGGCCGATCACGGCCTTGAGGTCGTGCTCCTGAACCGGGTAAACCACCGTCAGCACCAGGCCACGATAAAAGAGGAGACAGAACTTGAAGCTCTATAACATATCTCTGGGTAACCTTTCCAGGCGCAAGTCCAAGGTGCTGTTCCTTGTGATGGGTCTGGTCATTGGGATTTCTACCGTGGTCACTCTCCTGTCCATCTCAAAAGCCATGACCCTGGATATTGAAGAGCGCCTGAACCAGTTCGGGGCGAATATCGTCATGATCCCCAGGAGCGATCACCTCTCATTAAGTTACGGTGGTGTCAGCCTTGGCGGTGTGGATTACCAGGTCAAGGAGTTTGAGCAGGCACGCCTGTCTGAAATCAGGGCCATTAAAAATGCGAAAAACATCGGGGTCGTCGCCCCAAAGGTATTGGGTCAGGTAGACCTCATGGGCAGGGGAGCCATGCTCATGGGGGTGGTGTTTGAAGAGGAGATGGTGCTGAAAACCTGGTGGCAGACACAAGCCGGAGGGTTTCCCCGGACTTTGGAGGAACTGCTGGTCGGATCCTATGTGGCGCAGGTGCTCAAACTGGAACCGGGACAGGAAATTCAGTTGGGAGGGCAGACGTTTAAGGTGGCCGGGATCCTGAAATCCACCGGGGGATCCGAAGATCATGCCATCATCTCCCACATGGAAAAAGCACAGGCGGTCCTGAACAAGCCTGGCAAGGTGACCCTGGTCGAGATCGCCGCCTTTTGCCAGGGGTGTCCGATCAACGAACTGACCCTCCAGATTGCCGAAAAATTTCCCAATGCCAAGGTGACGGCCATGAAACAGGCGGTGATGTCCAAAATGCAATCCATTGAACTGTTCAGGTCTTTCAGCCTGGGGGTATCGGTGATGGTGATTTTTATCGGTGCGTTGCTCGTGCTGGTGACCATGATGGGATCGGTCAAGGAACGTACCCGGGAGATCGGCATTTTCCGGGCCATTGGTTTCAGGAAGGGCCATGTGATGCAGATCATTCTTCTGGAAGCGGTCGTGCTCGGTGTGGTCGGCGGTTTTGCCGGTGTTGCAGTGGGTAATGCCCTGGCCTGGCTGGTGATTCCCCTGGTGATGAAAGGTACCGGTTTTGCCGGGATAGACGGCTACCTGGGGCTGGCCTCCATCGTGCTGTCCGTGGCATTAAGCCTGGCCGCCAGTTTTTATCCGGCCATCAAAGCCAGCAACCTGGATCCCAGCGATGCACTTCGGGTACTGTAACGCGCCCACCAACATCATTCAACAGATGCAAGAGGATATCCATGTTAATCGATACCAATCATTTTATTGAGATTAGAAACCTGTCAAAGCAATATGAAACCGGATCACTGGCGGTCCAGGCCATCGATCACATGGATTTTCATATTGATGATCAAGAATTCGTGACCATCATGGGACAATCCGGATCCGGAAAAAGTACACTTCTGTCAACCCTGGGTGCGTTGAACCGGCCCAGCAGCGGTCAGGTGTTGGTGGACTCCCTGGATGTATATGCCCTGTCCACCGAGCAGCGGGCAGATTTCCGCAGCGAATATATCGGGTTTATCTTCCAGTCCTTTCAACTCATTCCCTATCTCACGGTATTTGAAAATGTTAAGCTGCCCATGTCGGTAACAAGGATAAAAAACCAGGAGCAGGACCGCATGGCCACGGAAGTGATCAAGCGGGTCGGTCTGACTGAAAAGGCATTTCGGCTGCCGGATCAGCTGTCAGGGGGAGAGCAGGAACGGGTGGCCATTGCCAGGGCGATTGTGAACAAGCCGCCCATCATCCTGGCCGACGAGCCCACGGGCAACCTGGATTCAAGCACCGCCCATGATATCATGGCGCTGCTGCAGTCCCTGAACGCTGACGGCCATACCATCATTGTGGTGACCCATAACCAACAGATGTCTGCCTACGCCAAACGGACCATCCATGTGTCGGACGGCCGGTGCGTGTGACAGGGGGGTGCCGTTTCCGGGGATCATGACCGCAGGGTGGCCACCAGCCGTTCCTGGGAATGAAACAGGCCAAACAGGTCGAAAATGTCTTTGACCACCAGGTCTGCAGTCATTAATGCCCCTGTGGCAAGACCTTCATGACCGAGAACGGCGATACCGATCCTGGCGGCTTTGAGCATCAACCTGTCGTTGCTGCCGTTTCCGGCACAAAGGGTATGGTGGGCACCCAAGGCCTGAATATATGCAAGCTTTTGGCGTGCCTGCTCCTTTTCAGAAATAATATGCAGTGTGGTGCTGATCCCTTCAAGCGCGTTTTCAACCTGTCCGAAGGTGTCCGCTGTAATGACATGACAGGTGACGGTCTTGGAAAGGGCGTTGATTTCATCAGCAATGCCCGATAGCAGGCGCCCGTCCCTGGCAAGGGTGCCGTTAAAGTCAAATACCGCATGATTGATGGTGATCTTGCCGAATCCGGGGATGTTCAGGTTGTTCATCTGTTCATTTCCTCTCACATTTTGATGACACCATATCGGGAAATGGCGGGAATCACAACCCACGTTCCAGCCGCACGCCTCCCATTCTGCTTGGCTTAATCCCCATGAAATGATAGTATCTGAATTATTCATAACATTTGGGGTGATCCATACAATTTCGGGAGCAGCGATGAAAAAAGAATGGGAAACGGTTTTCGGCAAGCTGACCTACGGGATATATGTCCTGACAGCAGGCAGGGGAGATGCCATCAACGGGATGATCGCCTCATGGGTTTCCCAGGTATCATACGATCCGCCATTGATTCTGGCCGCGGTTCACCCCAACCGGTATTCCCACGGATTGATAGAATCCGGTCAGGCGTTTGGCCTGCACGTTCTGGATCAGGGTCAGAAAAGTCTTTTAAAACAGTTCAAGGGACCGGTTCCGGCCGACAAATTCAGCGGCCTGTCCCATGATACCGGAAAAACCGGGGTACCCATCCTGAAAGCGTGCCTGGCCTGGTTTGAACTGTCACTGAAAACATCCGTCACACCCGGCAATCACACACTGTATATCGGTGAAGTGATTCGGTGCGGATCAAACGCAGAGGGCACCCCCCTGACCACGCTGGACTATGAGGGCATGTATGTGGGACGACACTGACCAAGATGAACCGGTAACGGTCCTGGTGGTGGATGATGATCCGGATGTCCTATTTGCAACGGTCCGGGTACTGAGCCGGGCCGGTTTCAGCACCCTGGAAGCAGCCACGGGTAAACAATGCCTGGAGCTTGCGGCAAGAGAAATGCCGGACCTGATCCTGTTGGATGCCATTCTCCCGGATATCCATGGTCTTGAAGTCTGTCAGAAATTAAAGAGCCGGCCCGCCACTGCTCATATCGCCGTGATCATGATTTCGTCATTGAAAATTGAATCAGATGACCAGTCCAGTGGACTGGAGGGCGGTGCAGACGATTACATTGCCCGGCCTGTGGAGAACCGGGAACTGGTTGCCAGAATCACGGCGTTCCTCAGGTTCCGCGGGGTTGAAAAGAAGCTGGCCCAACACGAGCATCTGCTGAAAACCATTGTGGACGGCATTCCTTCGGAACTCTACCTGATCGATACATCCATGAGCATTCAGTGGATCAACAAGGCGACCCGTGAATACCTCCAGAAGACGGAAGCTGAAATTATCGGAAAAAAATGTCACTGGATGTTCATGAAGTCGGTGTATCCATGTGACGGATGCCCTGCCATAGAAACCATAGAAACCGGTAAAAGCGCTCAAAATATCATTGAGTATCCAGACAGGGTGTTCAAGCAGTGTAAAAGTGAGCCGATGTTTAACGAAAATAATGAGCTTACCCGGGTGCTTAAAATAGAAACCGATGTTTCCGCGCAAAAACAGGCCCAGGACGAGTTGGCAGGGCACCAGGAGCAGTTGGAGGAACTGGTCAATCAGCGGACCTCACAGCTGCAGCAGCAGGTCGAGAAGCGAAAACAATCAGAAAAAAAGCTTGAACAGAAAAATATCGCCTTGAATGTGCTGCTTGAAAACCGCGACGAAAATAATAAAAAGATATCTGATACCATATTGGCCAGCTTTGAGCGCCTGGTTTTCCCGTATCATCAAAAAATCAGGCACTGCGAAACCCGGGATGAAATGATCATGTTTCTCAAGATCATCGAAAAAAATATCCTGGAAAGCCTCTCTCCCCTCAACGGAACCATTTCAAATAAATACAGGCAGTTTACCCCGACCGAGGTCCAGGTGGCGGACCTGATCAAGTCGGGAAAAAGCAGCAAGGAGATCTCCGATTTCATGAACATCAGTGAGCGATCCGTCTTTTTTCATCGCAACAATATCCGTAAAAAGCTGGGTATCCAGAACACCAGCACCAACCTGAGGGCAGAGCTTCTTTCAGAATAAGTGGTTTTATTATCAGGTTTTGCCTGACAATTTCATGTCAAATTTTTGTCAAACCTTAGATCTTGAATTATGCTATATTGTATTCATACTTTATGAATAGGTAAATCGCCGCCTGACGAACCGACCTGCTGTGGATAGTGGCGGTGCGCTTCTGACAGTCAAGACAGGACCCTAAAAAAATAACCTAAAATCGTTTTTTGGAGGTCATGATGAAAGAGAGTCTGGTCCAAACGGCATCCCAACTAATGATCCCGTCAAAAGAGGCTGCCGACGAGTTCAGTAAAAAGCGCGAAAGCCTGGCTGCCATGGGCAGTGACCGCCTGTCCAAGCGCACGGATATTGAAAAGCTCGTCGGCCAGGGCAACCAGCAGATGGCAGAGGACAACAACCGCAACTTTGCCCGATTCATGGAATCACTGTTCCTGGAATACAATCCCCAAGTCTTTGTTGATACTGTTCTCTGGGTCTTCAGGGCGTACCGCTCCCACGGATTTCAAACGACCTACTGGGCCACCAACCTGAATATCTGGGTGGATCTGTTAAAATCCGAACTGTCCTCAGGGGCGTTTGATCAGATTTATCCGCTCTATAACTGGCTGATTATCAATATTCCCATTTTCGCATCGCTTTCAGAAAAAGAGGATCCGAAAGTGTCAGCGGCTCTTGAGCATTAATGGCAGGAGGGTCAAATGATCGCCCAGGAAGTCTATGATCAGTATTTCAATGCACTGCTCAAGGGAGATCGGGTGCGGTGCACACAAATGGTTCAAACGCTTCTGGACCAGGGTATTGATATCCAGGTGCTCTACCGGCAACTATTTGAGAAGAGCCTCTACCAGATCGGGGAGATGTGGGAGCAGAACCTCATTTCCGTGGCCAGGGAGCATCTGGTCACGGCCATTACCGAAAATCTGCTGAACCTGGTGTATCCGTTCCTGTTTTCCCAGCGAAAGCTGGAAAGAAAGGTGATCATATCCTGTGCGGCCAATGAACACCACCAGATCGGCGGAAAAATGGTGGCAGACATTTTTGAAATGAACGGCTGGGACAGCTATTTTCTGGGTGCCAATACCCCCACCGACCAGATGATCAGCTTTATTGGCGAGATCAAGCCTGATCTCGTGGGGTTGTCTTTGAGCATATATTTTAATGTTCCGTCACTTCAGCAGGGCATTGAAGCCATCACCCGGGAGTATCCTGAATTGGATATTATCGTGGGCGGCCAGGCCTTTCGGTGGGGAGAGATCTCTTTTCTTAAAAAATACAGCCAGGTTCAATATATGAAATCCATTGAGGATCTGGAAAATCAACTGAAGAAAGAGTAGGACGGCAAAAGGAAATTAAGATGGAATCATTACAAACCAGCACGGAATCAATATTCGAAGCCTTTCTGGATTACTCCTCCGGTCTCTTTTTAGTCCTGGATAAGAGCGGTCGGATACTGAAAGCCAATGCATATGCAAAGCAGCAGCTGGGAAAACAGATTGTGAACCAGATGTTTGACCGTATTATTCTTGATTTTTACAGCACATTTGAATTATCCGCCGTTGAAAGGGAACTTGAGGATTCACAACCATCGGATGTTGTCCATGCACTGAATGTCAAACATATCTCGGGCATGCCCCAGACCTACCTGTTTCGTTTCTGCTTCACCGACAAAACCATCTATGCGTTTGGCGAATTGAACAATGATGAACTTGAATCGGTCAGAAAGGAGATACTGGGTCTCAATGAGGAACTCAATAACCTGACCCGTGAACTGCATAAAAAGAATGCGCTTCTGGAACAGTTGAACCGGGAAAAAAACCAGTTTCTGGGAATGGCGGCCCATGACTTGCGAAAGCCGATCGGGCTTGCCATGACCTATTCAGACTTCTTGATTGAAGAGGCAGGCCCCATTCTGGATGAGGAGCAGAACGGGTTCTTGAGCACCATCCATAAATCCTGTGTATTCATGAAGCGGCTGGTGGATGATTTTCTGGATGTCAGTGCCATTGAGGCGGGCAAATTTGATTTGGATCTGCATCCGTCGAGTACATTTGAGGTCCTGGAGCAGAGCCTGAGGCTGAATCAACTGCAGGCCGCAAAAAAGGACATCAGGTTAAAGGTTCAAACCCCGCAGGATATACCGAAAGTGATGATGGATGCCTCAAAAATCGAGCAGGTGATTACCAACCTGGTATCCAATGCCATCGAGCACACTGCGCCTCAAACCACAGTGGCGATTGAACTGTCCGTGAAAGCGGATCACCTGGTCTTTTCCGTTGAGGATGAGGGGCCGGGAATCGCACCGGGTGAGTTGAAACGGCTATTTGAACCATTTGAGAAAACCAGCACCAAAAAAACCGGTGGTGAAAAAAGCACGGGACTGGGCATGGTGATTACCCGGAAGATCATCGAGGCCCATGAAGGAGAGATCTGGGTGGAGAGCGTCCTTGGTAAAGGAACCATCGTTTTTTTCACCCTGCCGATGACATGGAGGGGACATGGGTGATTCCATAAGAATACTGGCGGTGGATGATGATCCGGATGTCCTTTCAGCCACTGTCCGGATGATAGCCAAACTGGAACATGAGGTGGTACAGGCCAAAACCGGTGAGGAGGCCAGGGCGATGCTGAAATCGGATCCACCGGACCTGGTGGTGCTGGATGTGATGCTGCCGGATATGAAGGGAACAGACCTGTGCCGGGATATTAAATCTGATCCGGCACTGAACGGTGTGTTTGTGGTGCTGACATCCGGAATGAAAATATCCTCACTTGACCAGGCTGACGGCCTGGAATTCGGTGCAGACGGTTATATTGCACGGCCGATTTCCAACCGGGAGTTTAGAGCAAGGATCAATGCCATGGTTCGAATCCTGATGGCTGAAAGGGAGCGTGACCGTCTGATCCTGGAACTGGAAACCGCTTTGTCAAAGGTCAAGCAGCTCAGCGGTCTTTTACCGTTCTGCTCATACTGCAAAAAAATAAGAAATGATAATGGATACTGGAGCCAGATCGAGGAATACCTGCAGGAATATTCCGACGCTGAGCTGGGGGACAGTATCTGTCCAAACTGTGCCAAATCTTTCTTTCCCGGGGTGAATATTTACCGGGAATAGGATGACGCTGCAAAAGAGAGAGTAAACGATGAATGTCGCAACAACACCTTTTGAACCGCCGAGAGTCCTGGTCACTGATGATGATTATGACGAGCGGTTTGCCACTGCGCGGGTCCTTGAAAGAGAAGGGTTTTCAGTGGATCAGGCCAAAACCGGACTGGAGGCCATTGCCAAGGCAGAGCAGTTCATGCCGGATATCATTCTTCTGGATGTGGTAATGCCTGCTCCTGACGGGTTTGAGGTCTGCCGCAGGATCAAGTCAGAAAAGCGGTTTGAAGAGATTTCAGTAGTCATGCTGTCCAACTACAACAATACCCCTGAATACAAAGCCAAAGGCCTGGATGTCGGCGCGGATGATTTTATTTCAAGGCCCTATAACCGGAAAGAATTTATTGCACGGATCAATTCCCTTCTTCGGGTGAAGCGCATTGAGAAACAGCTTCGACTTCAGCAGCAATGGATGCATGTGACATTGACCAGCATCGGAGACGGCTTGA
>QZLA01000341.1 GCA_004796375.1 Desulfobacteraceae bacterium | reverse complement strand
CAATATCCAGTGTGTAGTTGACCTGATTCGCGGTCTTCACTACATCGATTCCGTGACTGATGGTATACAGGAAATAATACCGTTGGGTCTGGGGCAGGGCAGCCAGGTAGTCAATGGTTGAAAATCCCCATCCCCGGGGATCCGGAACCCTCCCGGCCACGGTATGAAAAATATCCGCATACATGGTGGTATGGTCATGGGAGTTCAGGAAATTACATAACAATGTGGTGCCGCTTCTCATCTGACCGGTGATTAATAGCTTTTGATACATACGTTATATCCGGGATCCTTTGAGTCTGGTTAAGTCATGGTTTAGACAAGGTCTGTGTTTGATAGTGTCAAGATTACCGGCTTGTGTCAAGTCCACAATAGTATTTGATTTTTAAGGGAGACTTACGGTAAATTGAGACATTGGAATTAACGAGTAATAAAGGACATCATTTTGCCTGACAATCATACCTATGTTATCGCTGAAATGGCATGTTCCCATGAAGGGGATTCGAAAATTGCCGAAAAGATCATTGACGGTGCCGGGAAAGCAGGGGCCGATGCCATCCAGTTTCAGATCTGGTCGCTAAAGGATATGGTGGTGCCCCACCATAAAGATTATGAACTCTTGACCCGTATCGAACTTTCACGGGAAGACTGGAAACAACTGGCAGAAAGGGTACGTCGATCCTATCCGGACATGCAGATCATTGCCTGTGTTTACGAAGCATCCAGCGTGGATTTTGCCTGCAGTATCGATGTAGACGCATTTAAGATCCATTCAGCAGATCTTTCAAACCCGAACCTGATCCATCACGTGGCAGAAACCGGGAAACGGATAGATCTCAGTATCGGTGCGTCTACCCTGGATGAGATCCAGACGGCCATCGGGTGGATAAAAGCAGCTTCAGAAGAGACACCGGTATGGCTGATGTACGGGTACCAGGTGTTCCCTACACCGACCGGTGCGATCCATTTGGATTTCATGAGAAAGCTGATGGATATGTTCGAACTGCCGGTCGGGTATCAGGATCACAGTGACGGAGACGAACCGGCAGGATTTTACCTGCCCGCCGCCGCAGTGGGCATGGGCGTGGCTTGTCTTGAAAAGCATATTACCCATGATCGATCATTTAAGGGGATTGATCATGAAGCCGCACTCAATCCTGAGGAATTCACCGATTTTATCAAAATGGTGAGAGTGCTGGATGAGGCCAAAGGGGTTTCCGTCCCCCGGCCGTTTATTCCCCAGGAGGAGGCATACCGCAAAAATTCAAAGAAAAGTATCGTGGCGGCTCACACAATTCAAAGCGGGCAGGTGATCCGTAAATCGGATCTATTATACATGCGGGCCTCTGAATTGGGTTTGCCGCCGGACCATGCTCCGGTAATTATCGGGAAGATCGCAGACAGGGATATTGATGCATTTAACATCATTACCGGGGATGATGTGTCATGAGTGCGAAAATTCTGATTACCGCCCGCCTGAAATCCACACGCCTCCCCATGAAGGCGTTGAAGGAGATCAAGGGGCGTCCCATGATCTGCCATCTGATTGACCGCCTGAAATTATCGACACATGCCGATGGCATTGTATTATGCACCTCAACTGTGGCCCAAGATGATCCTTTAGTGGATATCGCAGCCGATGAATCCATCGATTGCTACCGGGGGCATCCTGATGATGTGCTGCTCCGCCTCACCCGGGCTGCGGAGCAGTTCAAGGCGCAGACCGTGATCAGCTGTACAGCGGATAACCCGTTTGTGGATCCGGAGTATATTGATCAATTGATCCGGTACCACACAGGGAATCAATATGATTTTACTCATATATCGGGTCTTCCTTTTGGTACGTTTTCCTATGCGCTTTCCTATCCGGCCATGAAAAAAGCCTGCGAGATCAAAGATGAAATCGATACGGAAGTATGGGGCGGTTATTTTACCCAGACCGGATTGTTCAAGTGCGGCACCCTTGAAGTGACTGATGACACCGTCAGAAGACCTGACCTGAGACTTACGGTGGATACACCTGAAGATTTTGAATTGATCAGCAAAGTCTTTGAGGTGTTGTACGTGGAGGACCGGATATTCTCTCTTCCCCAGATTGTAAAGCTTTGTGATGAAAACCCTGAATTGACCCTGATCAACCGGAATGTTCAACAAAAACCGGGAAAACCTATACGGGTCAATGTTAAGACATAGAATCCGGGTTTCTTTCCGATTTTGCAACCAGCATCTTGAATTGTTCATAGGATGCTTTGGCAGCATCCAGTTGGCCGGATTCCAGATAACAGTCACCAATTTTTTTTAGGAGGTTGATGTTCTCCGGCAGGCTGGTGAAGCAGCGTTCAAAAGCAATAATGGCATCTTCATGCTGCCCGGCAGCCATGAGGCTGTCACCGATCGTCTCCCAATAGGCAGCAAATTTTCTATCCATTGCGACCGCACGTTCAATGGATTGAACTGCACCATTGTAATCGTTGGCCATAAAACAGGTATCGATGGTGATAAAATGAAGATCTTCTTTTTCGGGAGTGAGAGCCAGGGCTTTTTGAAACCAGGTAAGGGCATCAGCATAAGATTTGTCTCTGAGTTGCATTTTTCCCATGAAGAAGAGTAGGCGTGAAGTGTTCTCTGGGGGAAGGTGTGTGAAACAATTCCAATCCTGGACGATATTATCTTCCCATTTGGCCAGCAGGGCTTGGGCCTGATGGAAATCTCCTGATTCAAAATGGTTTTGAATCTCTTTTAAATCATCGAGCAGAAGCGAATTCAGTTCGGTGATTAATTCTTCATGATCCGGGCAGATACCCAAGCCCTTGTTGACCATATGTCTTGTGCTTTCCTTCCGACCGGGAAGGGTTTGAAAGTATCTGGCATAGGATAAATAATCATCACATAATTCATGATTAAATGCATCAATCCGATGGGAAAGCTCTGGGGCCTTTTTTATTGCGTTTTCAAACAATTCCCTGGCGGCGGTTGACTCATTGAACAAAGTGGCAATGCAGCCGGCAAAAAAATCGAACTCCCCTGAATCATCTTGACTTGTTAATACGTTTTCTATGAGGGGGCGGGCTAAAGAGTAATTCCCGGTATCCATGTAAAGCCTGGCAAGATCTGCTTGATCCTGAAGGTGTTTTTCTTTAGCATTCAGCTGAAAGATTATATTGATTCCCTTCTCAAATATGTCTAAACTCTCAGTCCTGATTGTATTAATCTCATCCAGGCGGTTAAGATTCAGGTGCAGCCAGCGACTGTATTGCTCGGGATCGTCCTCATAAAGACTGATCTCTTTTTTCCTCCGGTCTGCTTCTTTTAAACCCTCCATGGTCATTTCTTCCATGAGCTGCCAAAGATTAATCGCGCTGTCCAGCTCTTTGTGGAGCGCATCAATTCGACTGATTTGCTTCTGGGTACCCGGTGGAAGATCTCCAAATGATTTGACCCGGTTTCTTTTTTTATTCTTTTTTTTGAGTTCATTGAGAACCGAAGCAGCCAATTTATCTGACTGTTTGACCTTTTTTCGAAGGGCCTGGATCTGTTCATTCATTTCCTTAAGTTCACGTAATATGCGTGTATTGTCTATTGGACCTGCCTCTGACGCATACTCTCTGATTCGCCGGGAGACACCAATATCCGCTGTGCAGTATTCGCTGATGACATCACGCAGTGTCATCACTTGTGTCCCTTCTATATGTGCGCCGCCTTCGGTCGCATTGATGTGAATCTGCCTGGCTTTTGATATGGCAGATTCGAAATGATCCTTCATGCTTATAAA
Source organism: Desulfobacteraceae bacterium (assembly GCA_004796375.1). GTDB lineage: Bacteria > Desulfobacterota > Desulfobacteria > Desulfobacterales > Desulfobacteraceae > MADRE2. The sequence continues at coordinate 1,739 of QZLA01000341.1, read as the reverse complement.
AGATCGATCCGTGCGAAGCATTTTACCGTCAATGCCCTTGACGGTTTGACCCAGCCCGTGCCCTGCGGGTGACATGTGATCCGGTTTGGTTCCCTGTAGTACGGTACCCTCGGCATGTGTGGCCTCCTCTGGATATGCAAGATCCTGACCGATAAATATAACAGGGTCGCATCCGAGCATGTGTGCTGCAATCAGATTCAAATGAGCCACTGTACTTGACCCGCCGGTAAGCATTTTACCCCCTAAAAGGGTATTGATCCATGCTTCAACAGGTTTTACAGTAAATGTCCAGAACACCTGACGGGAAGGAAATACCTTGGCCGTTCTTGTATTGACCCATGAAGAGCATATGAGGGAGACGTCCTTCACTTGGGATAACACATTGGCAAACTTCTCAAAGGTCAGGTTGTTGGGATCGATGGATGTCACAAAATGCGGCCGGATATCATGTTTGAGCAGGGTAGGGAGAACAGTATCTACGGCAAATATGACGGCATTTTCCTGGATTTGCTTCAAATGTTGGATGTTCTTGTTCAACGAAGGGCCTCCGGCCACAAGAATGGCCGGAGAATTGGCGAACTTATTATGTAGGGTTTCAAGAAGGTATTGGTGGTGTAAGGTTGAGAGATGCTCGAACCGGTTCCTCATGAAATCCTTGCCCAGTTTCCGGGTGGTAGCACCGCCAACACTCAGGCTGTTTATGTATGAATAGAGGTCGTTTCTTACAGTCGCATAAACGTCGGGATTAAGCATGACAGAAGGGAAGTGATCGTGGATGGCTGCATCTTCAAGCTGCAGTGTTCGGGCGGTCTTGGCCATGATATTGCTGATATTATCTGGTTTTCCTAAGGAAAGAATAAACCTGGGATCTGTGAGGAGTTCAGAGAGATCCATGTGGGTCAGGGCCTGAACGAAAATGTCGGGCTCAAGTTCGAACACAGCCAGGTACTGGAGCAGGGGCCTGCTTTTCAGTATATTAAGAAGATGATACCCCATCCCAAACCCCAAAATACAGATTACCCCCTTGTGATCCTCAGGGATTTTTTTTGGGTATTCATCAGAATCACTTTCCGGAGACTCCTCCCTGTGAAGGGTGATGATTTTATTGTCCTGGGTGATTATCGAGAGGTTAGGTGAACCACTTGGAGTCCGGAAAATATTTCCCACGGACTCCACCCGGTGGGTGGAGAGCAACTCCCATGCCTTGGGATGATGTTTTTCCAATAGGGTCATATTTAAATCAAAATAGGTGTTTTCATCTTGAATCATAGGTGTCTCCAAAAGGTTCAGGATAGACGAGTTTTGTTGGAAATCGTCTTAGCAGTATCATTCAAATAATATTGAAAATCAAGCGGTACATTTAAATCAAGGAATTTCTCAAGGTTTGATCGCATTCTGTCGAAATAATATACAAATCTTCAAAGAGTTACAAAGGATAGAATCCACGTGTATATTAAAAAAATGCCCGGCTTTTGCGCTGTGGCTTGGAGAGATAAAACCCCCAGTCTTCGCACAATTGAGAGTAGATCTGTCTCAACCTTTCGGGAGTTGTTCCAAGCCCAAGCAGAACTTCACCGATTGTCTGATTCCGTTCAAGCACCAGACAGTTCGGATCTTGAAAAATCTGGGGCTCGTTCTCAAAAAACCAGAACGGATATATCCTGCAAAAATGCGGCCGGTTTATTTCCAATAGGCTGCATCCGCTGATTCCTTTGAAAATACACTGATTATTGACTGTT